>NZ_JBFNXK010000006.1:0-267019 GCF_046054165.1 Celerinatantimonas marina
GGTGACCGTTTGAGGCGGTGTGCCGTGTCAGTGGTGGTGCATTATAGGGACCCCATTTTTTTGCGCAACCTTTTTTTCCCCTTTTTTTAGTTTTTCTGATTGTTTGTAGAGATTTTATCCAACACTGGTGAGTTTTCCAGCAGCCATTCGTGATATTGCTCTAAAAATCGCCAATTTTTGGTGTAATTGCGGGATCTCTCGTTCTAAATAGCCAATAATCTCACCGTTTGATTTTATTTAGCCGAAAATACCATTTCTGCTTTTAATCGGTCTTGATCAAAGATTACGTTTCTATAACTTGAATCTATCTCCTGTACGTGAATGGTCTATGATAAAATTGGGTTATATTTTACAGAGCGAAGAGGTAAAGCATGGCTATCCGAACGTATCAGGGGCAATCGCCTAAATTTGGCGGACGGGTCATGATTGATGACACTGCGGTTTTAATCGGACAAATTACTATTGGCGATGATTGCAGTATCTGGCCATATGTCGCTGCACGCGGCGATGTTAATTATATAGAAATAGGCTGTCGGACTAATATTCAGGATGGTTCCGTATTACATGTTACCCGTCGGAGTGATACTGCTCCTGATGGGCTACCTCTCACCATCGGCGATGATGTAACTATTGGCCATAAAGCGATGTTACATGGCTGCACGGTTAAAAATAGAGTTCTCATTGGAATGGGAGCAATCATTCTTGATGGTGCAATCATTGAAGATGACGTCATTGTAGGCGCAGGAAGTTTGGTCCCTCCTGGGAAGCATTTGAAATCGGGCTATCTTTATCTGGGCAATCCAGTGACCCGTTACCGTGCTTTGAAGGATTCAGAATTTGATTTTCTCAAACAATCTGCAGCAAACTACGTCTTTTTGAAAGATAATTACCTACAAGAACAATCAGAAACAATGCCTGCCTAACAAAGTCTTACTGATTTGCCCGCCAGACGACGGGCAAATGTTACTAGAACCTTAAATCCCCCGAATCAATTCAATCAAGCGATTGTTCTCTCGTTCAGCTATTGATAAATCAGGGGCCGCAAGCCTTAACTTCTGCTCCGATGACAGGGCTGCCAGTGCTTTCATCAACACAGGAGTATTTTGAACCCGAGCCTTTTCTTTCGCTGTTAAAAATGACACGGCTTGTACCACATTTTGGGCATCCGCTATTTTTAAAGCCGCTGTCGCATCAATCGCATCCACCCGCCCTGGTTCTCTGGGAGTAAAATGATCGGTTAACAATAAATGCGCCTTCAATTGGGATTCATCACCTACGACTTCTTCCAATGATGGAGTCTGCTCCAACCACCGACGATAAACATTCAGATTGGCCTTAGTTGCTAGCCAAATAGATGGTTCTTCCTGCTCTTCAGGAATTTTCAACCACCCCCACCGTTTTAAGGTATGTCCTAAATGATTCGATCCGGTCCAGTAAGACAAAGGCACAGCCAAGACCATGCCGATAATCGCTGGAGAAAGCCACGCTAAAACATCTAAGGAGATCACATAAGCTGAAATCGCCAGAATACAGCCCCCAAAAACATGCCAACGATGCCGAAACCAGAGATCTTTCCAAGGGATTCGGCCATCATCACGACGCTGTGGATTCCAGCCACTATCCTGCCCCAATAAAATAGAAGTCACCGCCCCGCTGTGGATGAGCATCATGATCGGAGCGATCAATGCAGACACAATAATTTCAACGATAAAACTCAATAGCAACCGTAAAAAGCCACCCGCCTGCTTGCGCTGTCGTCGATCGACCATGAAAGAGATCAATCCCAATACTTTCGGACCGAACAAAATTCCCATCGTAATCATAAACAGCCGTAAAGCACGCTCGGGATCCATAAGCGGCCAAGTGGGAAATAACGAAAATCCCCGAGGGAAATATTCAGGTCGCACAAATTGATACTGAAGTGCCAACATTAACCCCACTAAGATTAATAATAGCCATAGTGGCGATGACACGTATGACATGATCCCGGTGAGAATATGCATACGGCTTACCCAATGCAGTTTTTTACCACCAATCACCCGGCTATGCTGCAAGTTGCCCTGACACCAACGCCGGTCACGAATCGCTAGATCAACAATTGATGGAGGGGATTCCTCATAGGATTCGGTCAGATCATCGGCAATTTCGACACTCCACCCAGCTCGACGCAGTAATGCGGCCTCCACAAAATCATGGCTGAGAATATGGCCACCAAACGGGGGTTTTCCAGGAAGTTCCGGTAAGCCAGCCGAACTCATAAACGCTTTGATTCGAATAATGGCATTATGGCCCCAGAAGTTACCTTCTTTATCCACCCACCAAGCCAAACCCGAACCAACAATCGGTCCATAAACCCGACCGGCAAATTGTTGTAGCCGCGCGACTAATGTAGTCCCGTTGATCAAGCGAGGAATAGTCTGTAATAATCCCAGATCCGGATTAGCCTGCATCCGTCGCGCCATTTCGACCATCACTCGGCCACTCATCAGGCTGTCAGCATCCAAGACCAACATGTGATCATAACGACTCCCCCAACGGGTACAGAAATCCTGAACGTTCCCAGATTTACGCGCCACATTATAACGGCGTCGACGATAATAGACCCGAGTGATACCTTGTAATCGCTGCCGCATTAATAATACGGCTTGCTGTTCCTGACGAGCGACATCCGCATCGGTGGTATCGCTAATAATGCACCAGTCAAAATGAGCACCACCACCCACGTCATAAATCTGCCGAGCCATCGCTTCCAATCCGGCAAACAGACGTGTTGGATCTTCATTATAAGTTGGCATCAAAACGACGGTTTTCGTCGTCAATGCTGTATCGAGCCAATTTACCTCTCGGTTTGCCCTACGAAGCACCCGAAAAAAACCGGCGATAGACGCGGTAAAAGAGATGGTGATCCATGAAAAAGTCAGAGCAAACAATACCAATACCGAGTATTCAAGCGATGTCAGTCCACCAAGGCCCAACACAATACGCATTTCATTTATAGCAGCGACTGAGATAATGAATGCACTTCCCAAAATCAGAAGTCGCCGCCACACCGCCGAATGTAAATGCGCCGGCTGAATCGGTGTACGAACCTGCTCTTTACTGAAATGTTTCAGGTCTTGAGGGGGCATGGCTGCCGGTTGCTCATCGGGCATACCGGCAAAAACAGAGTGTTGATCTAGATCCATTCTCACCCCAACTATTTAGCTGTCCAACGGTAAAGCCAGGTCTCAGCTTTGCGAGAATCAGCGAAACTCAATTCCGCCCGAAGTTCTGCGGCACGGGCATCTCCGGGTTCCAGATCAAAACTAAGCCGATACCCTTTGGTATGAGGATTTTTGACCACCTGAACCTCTTTCACTGCTCCTGCCGTTGTCGTGACATTAATGGTTGGAACGTCCCCATCAGCAGGCAAGCTATTTCCTGTTGGGGTGTAATCCACTACAAAATGACGATCGGTATTATTCGCAGCCCCTTTGGTATGACCACTAATCGTTGATGACACAACATACTCGTTAATAGCAGGATGAGGGGCTTGCCCCCAATGCAGTCGATATGAAAAATCATATTCTGTTTCGGCTTTTAATGGCTGTTTGGGAGACCAGTAAGCCACGATATTGGCATGAATTTCATCATCGGAAGGGATCTCAATGAGCGTGACACTCCCCTGTCCCCAGTTACCAATCGGTTCAACCCATAGGCTCGGGCGATCCTGAAAATTAGCAACCAAGTCCTGATAATCAGCAAACTTACGATCACGCTGCATTAAACCAAAACCAATGGGGGCATCATCGACAAAACCACTAATTTGCAATGTCGTCGGATTTGCTAAAGGTCGCCACAATCGTTCACCTTTACCATTGACCATCAGCAGGCCGTCCGAATTATGCACTTGTGGACGATAATCATCGATCCCCCGACGATCATTACCCGAAAACATGTACATACTATTCATCGGTGACAAGCCTACTTTACTCAAATCTTGCCGGGGAAATAAGGCCACTTCCACATCAACATTCGTACTATCCCCTGGACGAATCGTAAAACGATAAGCCCCTGTGACACTCGGGCTATCCAGCAGGGCATTCACCACTAAACTATTACTACTCACACTGGGCTTACTGACCCAAAAGGCCCGAAATCGTGGCACTTCTTCACCTTTAGGATCGGCGGTATTAATTGCTAATCCTCGTGCTGAAGCGCCCCAAGTTTCCCCTTTACCAATCGCTTGAAAATAGCTAGCGCCCTGAAACTGAATCGCTTTATTATAGATTTGTGGCTGATTTAAGCGGTAATAAAG
This sequence comes from Celerinatantimonas marina, assembly GCF_046054165.1. Taxonomy (NCBI): domain Bacteria; kingdom Pseudomonadati; phylum Pseudomonadota; class Gammaproteobacteria; family Celerinatantimonadaceae; genus Celerinatantimonas; species Celerinatantimonas marina. Next base: position 4,298 of record NZ_JBFNXK010000006.1, read on the forward strand.
ACTAAAGCCAGAGAAACCGATGTCATCTTTAGGCAAATCCAGCGGTTGATCCGAGCCAGAGACAAAATAATCAGGAGAGTAAGGAAGGTGAGTTGAGTGACCGCCATCCACAATACCTATTTCCACTGGATCGTCAAAATAAGACCCCCGCATAAATAACTGCATCTGAAACGGCAAATTATCCTGAGCCCAGAGCGCCTGATTCGGTTGGAATAATATATTCTGATACTGTGCTAACGACAGATTTTTCAGACTATCAGATAAAGGCACTTGAGGAGCCTGATATGGCTTTTGAGCCAACTGTTTTGCCAACATGATAACCGTGTTACGGTCTACACTCCCATCCTGAGTATACTGGCTATAAACTAGAGGCTGCGTATTGTTATTACCGGCTGACTGAGTTTCTGGAGCCGCGACAGTGGCGACAGAAACACCTAATAGCCATAGGCATGAGACGGTATAAGCAAAAAATTTAGGTAAAGAACCCTTTCGGTTAACCCGATATCGCTTCATGAAAAGTACCTTAGTTATGCATTAACACATCTGATTTCAATCATCTTTACACAAGGCAAAGACTATTACGGCATCTTCCATGATCATTATATAATCCATCTAAACGACAAATGGCTTATGAAAGGCTATTGAACGTTGCTGGTTATATTGGTGCAATCGGCTTCTGAGCACATCTCATTGCTTCACGAATGAAGCCTCACAAAACACGATTATTGCAACAAAATTTAACCATCAAGGATCGATACCCACTAAGCATCAATGAAATCATCATGAATACTAATTGCAACAAATTGAATAAACACAATAAATTTATTGCTCACTATAGCCAACTCGTTCATAAATGAAAATCCCTGTAAATAGGTATCGATTTTCCCCTATAGAAGGATTAGATCAGACTCATAATGCAAAATTCCGCCGGATTTCATTCATCACCTGCCGAGTTCCCGGACGGATCCCTCGCCACAAAGCAAAGCTTTCAGCCGCCTGAGCGACTAGCATCCCTAGCCCATCGATGACCTGACGAGCACCATGCTCCCGGGCCCATTGATTAAAGACCGTCCGCCCAGCACTATACATCATGTCATAACAAGCCATATCCGGGTGAATAAGCTTTTCATCAATGGCAATCGTATGTCCCGATAGACTAGCAGATGTTGCATTGATAATTAAATCAAAAACTCCCGCTAACTCATCCAAAGCGCATCCCCGAATCACACCTAAATCGGAAAAATCTTCCGCAAGTTGAATCGCTTTACTGGCAGTGCGATTAGCAATCACAACCAAAGCAGGCTGCTCTGTCAATAATGGAGCCAATACACCTCGAGCGGCCCCACCCGCACCGAGTAATGCGATCTTCAAACCTTTCAATTCGCCAACTCGATTGTGGAGATCGGAAAGCAACCCAGCACCATCGGTATTGTCTCCGAGCAAAATACCATCATCGGTTAATTTTAAAGTATTAACAGCTCCCGCTCGCTGGGCGCGTTCGGTCAACTGTGATGCAAATTTAAACGCTCTCTCTTTAAAAGGAATAGTGACATTGCACCCTTTTAATCCATTTGCAAAAAGATCCGTTAATTCTTGTTCAAAATGCTCTTCGGAGAGATCAATGGCCTCATAGACTAGGGGTTGTTGGGTTTGACGAGCAAAAAGGGTATGAATATAGGGAGATTTGGAATGGCTGATAGGATGACCAATAACTGCGTAACGATCCACGTGAATGCCTCTGTTTACCGCTGACTTTCGATTACATTAGCGATTTTTACAACAATTTGCACGCACCAATAACGACGCGACCTATAAAACAGTCGCGTCATTGCTTATGGATTAATCAACTGTTAAATCATCTTCATCACTACTGCCGGCATCATCATCCGCCTCTGCAGCAGCCACTCGAGGCGATCCAACTAAAGCATGGAAGCGACGACGACCAGTACGCTGTTTGAATTTTAGCCAAGCTTTTTCTTCCAGCGTCACCGCTGTCTGTTCCCCGCGACAAACAGCAACAAAATGTTGCTCTGTTTCGTCTCCAGGTTCACGAAGTTGCTCATCTAATTCTTTAAACGCATGCCCGTAAGCTTCCAATAGTTCAGATTCTTTAATAGTAAAGATACCCGAACGTGAAAAACCGCGAGGGAAATGTTTATCATCATAAAAACGACGATTCGTTGCAAAAGATCCACTCATAACTAGCTTCATCTCTTCAAAAACGATGCGGGGCATCACCAACCAATTTGCAGTTTTAGTAAATAATCCAATCTTCTTTGACATGCAAGCAAAAGATGATGAATTTTTTAGTTTATTTTGAGATTGATCTTTTTTAAGCCAGAGCAGCTACTTAAGCACCAATTCAGACAACCAGTCCCGAGGTTTCAAATAGTCCGCTAATCGGCTCTCTGGCGAATCGGGTTGGGGTTCAAATTGATACTCCCAGCGAGCCAATGGCGGCATCGACATCAAAATTGATTCCGTACGACCACCCGACTGCAAGCCAAATAAAGTGCCACGATCATAAACTAGATTAAACTCGACATATCGACCCCGTCGATAGAGTTGAAACTGCCGTTGAGATTCTGCATATGCGATCCGTTTTCGACGCTGCACAATAGGCAGATAAGCGTCAATGAACCCCTTGCCTACCGCTTGCATGTAGGCAAAAGCTTCCGAAAAATCAGGCGCATTGAGATCATCAAAAAATAACCCACCCACCCCTCGGGTTTCTCCTCGATGTGGCAAATAGAAATAGTCATCACACCACTTTTTATGCTCACGATAACGGGTTGCACCAAAAGGCCGACATAACTGCTCAGCACACTGATGCCAATGGAGAATATCTTCATCAAAAGGATAATACGGCGTCAGATCGAATCCGCCACCGAACCACCAAACCGGATCTTCCCCCGGTTTATCCGCAATAAAGAAACGAACGTTCGCATGGCTAGTCGGCACATAAGGATTACGAGGGTGGATCACGAGCGATACTCCCATCGCCTCAAATGAACGGCCTGCCAATTCAGGACGGCTCTGAGTCGCCGAAGGCGGAAGTTTCCGACCGCGCACATGCGAGAAATTCACCCCAGCCTGCTCAAAAACGGAGCCTTTTAAGATCCGGCTTTCACCGCCACCGAGCAGTGATGATATTTCTTGTTCCGGCCGCTGCCAGCGATCACAGATAAACTGAGCATCATCTTCAGCTTCCAAAGATCGGCAGATCGAATTTTGTAACTGCTGCAAGAATGCTAAAACCTGCTGGCGATCAATCATACCCACAGTTAGCCTTCCCGAATTACGCGCCCGGTCAACCCATCATAAATCGCACTGGGTTTATCCCGCCCGCCAGTAGGTCCGAATAATATAGCTGCCAGTTGATCGCCTAACTGTTGCTCAACCTCAGCATAAGTCGTCGCTGAAGGCTGACCCGATAGATTCGCACTAGTTGAGATCAACGGTTTACCGAACCCCTCACACAGCTGAATGACCAATGGATGATCACTCACCCGAACAGCGACCGTGTCAAATTGGCCAGTAACCCAATCACTAGTGATTTCTGAAGCAGGTAACACCCAAGTCACCGGGCCGGGCCAACTGGCAAAAATTCGTTCCTGAGTTGAAGCATCGATAGAGGATAAATCAACATAAGGTGCAAGCTGGGCAAAATTTGCCGCAATAAGGATCAATCCTTTCGATTTGGGTCGCTGCTTGATCGTTAATAACTTTTCAATCGCTGCGGGTTTATCTGGATCACACCCCACACCAAACACGCCTTCGGTAGGGTATCCAACCACAAGCCCTTGATGCAAAGCTTCTAGGGTTTCAAGCAAATCACTCAAAAGATGCTCCTCAAATATAGTTTTGATATACATTACTCTATCCATACCTAAAATGTTAGCGACAACCTTTGGATATGGAAACATCCGAGACAAATCGTGGTTGTGGATTTCAGCAGACCTTGATTTACGTTTATAATGCCAACCGTTTCGATGTAAGCAGCAACTCACAGGAGTCGGAAATGAAAGTCGGAATTATCATGGGATCCAAGTCCGATTGGCCCACTATGCAGCATGCCGCTGCTATGCTCGATCAACTTGGGATCGAGTATGAAACTAAAGTCGTCTCAGCGCACCGCACCCCCCAGCTACTCGCTGAATACGCTCAAACAGCCAAAGATCGTGGCCTGAAAGTCATTATCGCCGGAGCCGGAGGAGCCGCACACTTACCAGGAATGTGCGCCGCGTCAACGCCGCTCCCAGTACTAGGCGTTCCGGTTCAATCACGCGCGCTTAAAGGAATGGACTCATTATTATCCATCGCCCAAATGCCCAAAGGTGTCGCCGTAGGCACACTTGCAATCGGTGAATCAGGAGCAGCCAATGCGGGGCTTTTAGCCGCCCAGATCCTGGCAACCAGTGATCCGCAACTCATGGCTAAAGTCGAAGCATTTCGTCGAGCACAGACCGAACAGGTATTGGCCCATCCGGATCCAACTGAGGAGAATGCATGAATATCCTAGTCCTTGGGGCGGGTCAGTTAGCCAGAATGATGGCGCTGGATGGCATTCCTCTCAATTTTAAGTTTCGCGCCTTTGACGTCGGTCCCGCTATCGTCGTCGATCCCCTCAGCCATCATCAATATTCTCAAGATCTGGCCGCAGCCATTGAATGGGCCGATGTGATTACCAGTGAGTTTGAACATATTTCTCACCCGGTGCTGGACCAATGCCAGCAGAGTGGCAAACTGTTCCCGGATGCTCAGGCTATCAAAACGGGTGGGGATCGCCGCTTAGAAAAACAGTTACTGGAATCAGCCGGAGTGGCTAACGCACCGTATCGCATCATTCAGGATCGGGCCAGCTTTGATGAAGCACTCAGCCAATTAGGCGCTCCCTTGGTCTTAAAAAGTGCTTTAGCCGGTTATGATGGAAAAGGGCAATGGCGCTTAAAATCGGCTCAAGAAGCAAGCACTTTATGGCCGAAAATCGAAGCGTTTCTGGCCTCTGATCCCAAACAGGCCATCGTGGCAGAACAAATGATCCCCTTTGATCGGGAAGTCTCGATTATCGGCGCACGTAATCATCAGGGCGATGTGGTCACCTATCCACTGGCCGTGAACCATCATCATGAAGGCGTACTGACCGTTTCGGTGATCGATGGAGGACAAAGTCAGGCTCTGGAATCCCAAGCTCTCACGATCTTTGAAGCATTAACCCAACAATTGAATTACGTAGGTGTGCTGGCCGTGGAATGTTTTGTCGTCAATGAAAAACTATTAGTGAACGAAATTGCGCCAAGAGTTCATAATTCCGGCCACTGGAGCCAACAGGGAGCGTTCGTCAGCCAGTTTGATAACCACAACCGAGCCGTGGCTGGCTTAGCATTAGGGGATTGCACACTGCGGACCCCGACGGCCATGGTCAATATTCTGGGTGAGGATGCCATCGATCCTCAAATCTATGCATTACCGGGATGTAAAGTTCATTGGTATGGGAAAGATAAACGTCCCGGAAGAAAAATGGGGCATATCAATATTTCAGCACCCGATGCGCATCTTTTACAGCAACGGCTAGCCGAGTTGGCCCAACTTCTGCCCGAATCCGGATTCCCGGGATTACATGAATATCTGCACCGCTAACCATCAATCTCAATCAGAGTCAGTTTCTGGCTCTGGTTGTACTTTGCCACATTTTCTACTGGCGCAATAATAGGTTTCTCCTCGAGCCATCTGCCGTTTGACCAACAAAGGGAAGCCACAAAACTGACAGGTACCGACGACTGGCGGATGATTGACGGCAAATTTACAACCGGGGTACTGATCACAGGCATAAAAGGTTTTACCGAACCGAGACTGACGACGCACGAGCTGTCCCTGATGACAGCTGGGGCACTCAATATGAGATTCTTCACTCGGATTAACCTGTTCAACATGTTCACATTCTGGAAATCCGCTGCACCCCACAAATAAGCCATAGCGACCACTACGCAGCACTAACTCTCGGCCACATTGCGGACAAACGGTACCCGGCAAGACTTTTTCGACTCGTTCGGAATCTTGGTGAAGGGGGCGGGTAAAATGGCAATCCGGGAAACGACTACAACTAATAAACGATCCTCCCTTACGATGCTGATACACCAAAGGAGCACCGCATTCCGGGCAAGACTCTTCCGGCCCGTCAAGCGCGTGCTTATGGGCCGTAAATAAATTTGAATCGATTTTAGCCATAATCTCTGAGTTGCGGGCTAAGCCGGAGTCACCTGTAAGATGGGTTAATGCAGCAAGCCATCCCCGACTTCAAACAGTAACTCTTCCATCTGCTGATAAGCCGACTCACTACCGGGCACATTAAAGAGCACCATCAGGATAATCCATTTCAGATCTTCTAGTTCGATCTCTTGGCTATCCAGCTCCATCACCCGATCAATAACCATTTCTCGCGTTTCTGCGGTAAGCACTTTAATCTGTTCTAAGAACATTAAAAAACCGCGACATTCCACATCCAATTTGTTCATCTCCGAATCAGTAAAAATTCGGATCGACGGCGTTGCTGAAGGATTCAGATAAGGATGCTGATCACTTTCCTGAAGCGCAGCAAGCTGTTCTAGCCAGTCTAAGGCTTTGTAGATCTCCTCTTTTCGAAAACCGGCACGAGTCAACTCTTCAGTGAGTTCATCATGATCCATGAGCAATTCAACATCACTATGAATGTAGGTTTCAAAAAGATACATGAGGATATCAAACATCACGGGTTCCTCCTCAATCGAACATACCCACCAGATACCGCCACAATTTCACCCGACATTTCGAGCTCAATGAGCGCACTGATGACTTTGTCCACAGGCAGTAAGCTGCGTTCGACGACCTGATCAATCGTAGTCGTCTCATAACCTACGTTATCCAACAATCCACCACTTGGCAATTGCTGTTGATCAATATTATCTGTGTCTAAGGCCACTTTGTCCAAAATATCTGGCATAAGCGGCCATAATTCATCCAATATATCGCCACAACAGGTCACCAACTTCGCACCATGCTGAATCAATTGGTGGGGTCCCTGTGTTAAAGGATTATCGATATTTCCCGGAATCGCAAATAATTCACGATTTTGCTCCAATGCATATTTGGCCGTAATTAAGGAACCACTCTGGCGAGCGGCCTCACTGACAACCACCCCCAAGCTCAAACCACTAATGACCCGATTGCGACGAGGGAAGTTCTGAGCCCGGGGAACCGTCCCCGGCGGAAATTCAGTCACAATAGCGCCCTGTTCGAGGATCGTTTCGGCCAGTTTTCGGTGCCGACGGGGATAGACTTGATCCGGCCCCGTTCCCATCACGGCTATCGTTTTCCCCTGCATCAGTGCGCCCTGATGAGCCGCACTATCAATCCCCAACGCCAGTCCACTAGTGACCACCACCCGCAGAGCTGCTAATTCGGAAGCTAATCGTCTAACTTGCTCCATTGCATTAAATCCGGCATGACGACTTCCGACAATAGCCACTTGAGGCGCATTCAATAGCGCCATATCACCCACAACAAACAATACTGGAGGTGGACTGCTAATCATCTTCAGGCGCTCCGGATACATCTCATCAGCTAAACTCACTAACTGATGAGATGAATATTCAAGCCATTTCAGTGAGCATTCTAAGCTATGGTTGCCCTGCTCAAGTTCCTGACACTGTTTCGTGCTCAATCCCCAGTTTTGCCAATCCGTCAGCGTCGCCGCATGCAATTGCGCATATGAATAATGCGTTAAGAGTTGCTGAATTCGAACCGGTCCGATACCGGACACAGAGCTCAACCGAAGTAATAACGAAGCATTGGGAGAAAGCATCTCATCGCCATTATTGATAAATAAGACACTATACCATAGCCCTGCCAAATCCTCGGTAAATCATCACTATTGATGAAATAGAAACATAAAATCGACCACGACAGCCGCCAAATCCGGTGCTAAAGCTGTTTTTTATGATCATAAATGACTAAAATACCCAAAAAGAATCCGATACCCTCATAAAATGAAAGAAAGGTGGTTTAACCGATGGCAGTGCTTGATGTCTTAAAATTCCCTGATGAACGGCTACGTAAAGTGGCCAAACCGGTCGAGAAGATTACTCCCGAAATTCAGCAAATTGTCGACGATATGTTCGATACGATGTATGCCGAAGACGGGGTTGGTCTTGCTGCAACTCAGGTTAATGTTCATCAGCGCATCGTGGTCATGGACTGTTCAGACACGCGCGATCAGCGAATTACCTTAATTAACCCGGAAATTACAGCCAAAAACGCTGCCTGCGCACTCAATGAAGAGGGGTGTTTATCCGTTCCTGAATATCGAGCCGATGTCGAGCGGGCAACAGAAGTTACTGTTCAAGCATTGAACCGGGAGGGGGAAGCCTTTGAAATTCAGGCTACCGGGCTTCTGGCCATCTGTATTCAACATGAACTGGACCATCTGATGGGGAAATTATTTATCGACTACCTTTCCCCCCTCAAACGGCAACGTGTGAGACAAAAGATGGAAAAAATGGCCAAACGTGAACATCGTTCTAAAGACTAACTGCTTCCGGCCATTAAGGAGCCTGGTTTGATACCGTTACGAATTATTTTTGCAGGCACGCCCGATTTCGCGGCGCGCCATCTGGAAGCTTTACTCAACAGTCCTCATCAAGTTGTGGCCGTATATACCCAACCGGACCGGCCTGCTGGACGTGGTAAGAAATTAACCGCCAGCCCTGTCAAACAACTGGCGATGGAACATCAAATCAACGTTTATCAACCGGTCAGTTTACGCCATGAATCAGCACAAGACATTTTAGCTAGCCATCAAGCAGACCTGATGATCGTAGTTGCTTATGGATTGATCCTGCCGAAAGTCGTTTTAGAAACGCCCCGATTAGGATGTATCAATGTCCACGGATCCTTGCTTCCTCGCTGGCGTGGAGCTGCGCCGATCCAGCGCGCTATCTGGGCCGGTGATCGCGAAACCGGGATCACCATTATGCAAATGGATGAGGGACTCGATACCGGTGCCATGCTGTATCGTCAATCACTCCCCATTGAGGCAGAGGATACCAGCGCCTCACTCTATGACAAACTGGCTCAAGTTGGTCCAGAAGCGCTCATCCATGCCATTGACCAACTCAGTCTGGGTCAATTACAACCCGAACCCCAAAATGATCAGTTGGCGAACTACGCCGAAAAATTATCCAAAGCAGAAGCTCAAATAAACTGGGAAGACAGTGCCTCACACATCGAACGCTGTATTCGGGCCTTTAACCCTTGGCCTGTCAGTTATTTTCAGATCAATGAGCTTTCAATCAAAGTATGGCAGGCCAGCGTTATCGAGCAAGAATCGACTCAGCCTCCCGGAACTATTTTACAAGCGGATAAACACGGGATCGTGGTCACTACCGGCGCTCAATCCATTGCCTTGCACGTCTTGCAAATTCCAGGGAAAAAACCATTAGGTGCAGCTGATATTCTCAACTCCCGAAGTGACTGGTTTGCTCCAGGGACCCAACTACAGGTTGCTGAATGAAAACATTGAGTGCCCGGGCTCTCAGTGCCCGATTAGCCTATTTGGTCGTAGAAAAATCCAATTCACTCAGCCAGCTTTTAGATCAAGAACTGGTGAATTGCCCAGCCAAAGATCGCGCCCTCGCCCAAGAGATCAGTTACGGTATTATCCGACTGCTCCCGCGTTTGGATTTTTGGGCTCGCCAATTAATGGACAAACCGCTCAAAGGCAAATACCGACAGGGACATTTTCTGATTTTAGCCGGACTATACCAACTGTTTTACATGCGTATTCCTGCGCATGCAGCAGTGGGTGAAACGGTTCAGGCCAGTCGGGAGCTCAAGCTCGGCAACTTTTCCAAACTCTTTAATGGAGTACTGCGTCAGGCGGACCGGCAACGGGAATCATTGCTGGAACAACTCGCACAACAACCAACCTTACAGGCTTGCCATCCCAACTGGTTGATTGAAAAAATACAAGCGCATTATCCGGTTGAAGCGACAACGATCCTTCAGGCCAATAATGAGCGGGCCCCGATGTGGCTTCGCGTCAATCAGCAGCACTACACCCGGGATGAATATCAACAACTCCTGGCAGAAAACGAGCTGGAAGCACAGGCCAGTGATCTGGCACCGCAGGCGCTGCGTCTGGAAAACCCGGTGAATGTACATCGCCTCCCCGGATTTGAAACCGGGAGTGTCTCCGTTCAGGATGCGGCCGCGCAAATGGCAGCCCAACTTTTAGACGCTCAGCCCGGCGAAGTCATTTTGGATGCCTGTGCCGCTCCCGGAGGCAAAACCTGCCATCTGTTGGAATGCCAACCGACACTGCAACTGACCGCGATTGACATTGATGAACACCGACTGCAGCGGGTTCGAGAAAATCTGGCCCGATTACAACTCAATGCCGATGTTCTTGCCGCTGATGCCAGCCAACCGGAACAATGGGCCCAACAGCCCTTTGATCGAATTTTACTGGATGCTCCTTGCTCTGCAACCGGCGTCATTCGTCGACATCCAGATATCAAATGGTTACGCCGCGCCGATGATATTACCTCACTGGCCCATTTGCAGTGGCAAATTTTAAACGCCTTATGGCAATGGCTAAAACCCGGTGGCACACTGCTGTATGCAACCTGTTCGATTCTAAAAGAAGAAAACAGTCAGCAAATTAGTCGATTTTTGACCGAAACGGCTGATGCACAGCTGCTTGCGATCCATGATGATGAAACAGTTCAGCAGCCGGGATGGCAAATCTTACCCGGCCAACAACAGATGGATGGTTTTTATTATGCGCGTTTATTCAAACGGCCTGCATAATATTCCCGCCTGCGCCGAAATGGTCCAGCGCAGGCATTCGATACACAAAGCCAATAGGCTGTTCAATATGTTGCAGAGAAGATGAAGATCATTATTCTGGGAGCCGGACAGGTCGGCGGAACACTTGCAGAAAATTTAGTCGGCGAAAAGTCGGATATCACGATTGTTGATACCAACAATGAACGTCTGCGCGAGTTACAAGATAAATTTGACCTTCGAGTCGTCAATGGCTACGGTGCTCATCCGGATGTGTTGCGTGAAGCTGGTGCTCAGGATGCCGATATGCTAGTTGCTGTCACCAACAGTGATGAAACCAACATGATCGCCTGCCAGATTGCTTATACTCTGTTCAACACGCCCAATAAAGTGGCTCGGATCCGCTCCGAAGCGATCTTGGCCGAACAGGATAAATTATTTCGCCCCGAAGCCATTCCGCTCGATCATCTGATTGCACCGGAACAACTGGTCACCGACTATATCAGCCGTTTGATTGACTATCCCGGCGCATTGCAGGTGATGAATTTTGCCTATGGTTTAGTGGGGCTAGTCGCCGTCAAGGCTTACTATGGTGGACCTTTGGTCGGCAATGCTCTTTCGGTACTCCGGGATCATATTCCCAATGCCGAGACCCGGGTAGCCGCCATTTTTCGCCGCGGCCATGCCATTCGCCCCCAAGGCACGACGGTCATCGAAGCCGATGATGAAGTCTTCTTTGTTGCCGCCAGTACCCATATTCGATCCGTCATGAGCGAACTGCAGCGTCTTGAAGAACCCTATCGCCGGATCATGATCGTCGGGGGAGGAAATATTGGTGCGGCACTGGCGAAACGGCTGGAAAGTCAGTACAGCGTGAAGTTAATTGAACGCAAGTTGGCCCGGGCTGAACATCTTTCTGAAGTGTTAAATAATACGATTGTATTCTGTGGTGATGCCTCGGATCAGGAACTGCTCAACGAAGAGCATATCGATCAGGTCGATGTTTTTATTGCCGTCACCAATGATGACGAAGCTAATATTATGTCCGCCTTGCTCGCCAAAAAAATGGGTGCGAAGAAGGCCATGGTTTTGATCCAGCGAACCGCTTATGTCGAGCTGGTGCAAGATGGCGTCATCGATGTGGCAATTTCTCCCCAGCAAGCGACGATTTCAGCCCTGCTGACCCATGTTCGTAAAGGGGATATCGTCAACGTTTACTCACTGCGCCGAGGTGCAGCCGAGGCGATTGAAGCAATCGCTCACGGTGATCAACATACCTCTAAAGTGGTCGGCCGGATGGTTGGGGAACTGAAACTCCCTCCGGGAACCACTATTGGTGCGGTAGTGCGTGAAGATGAAGTCATCATCGCTCACGATGACACCCGAATCGAACAAGATGATCACGTGGTGATGTTTCTGGTCGATAAGAAATATATCCCGGATGTCGAACGTCTTTTCCAACCGAGTCCATTTTTTCTCTGATGATCGTCAATCTGCGTCCTATTGCCTTTGTCACCGGTTTGGTCTTATCCAAACTGGCGCTATTTATGTATATTCCCGCATCGCTGGCTTTTTTTAGCGGCAGTGAGGGATTTATCCAATTTGGGCAATCCATTATCGTCACTCATTTATGTGCACTGTTGCTGTTACGGCTCGGCCACATGGAAAACTTCCAGCTACATGCCCGTGAGATGTTTCTGCTGACGACTTTTGTCTGGGTGGGATGCTGTGCCTTTGGCGCACTGCCGCTGATGCTCCTCGGACATATTAGTTTTACCGATGCCTATTTTGAGACGATGTCCGGTCTGACGACAACCGGCTCAACCGTGCTATCCGGGTTGGATAGTTTACCGCCGGCACTGCTACTGTGGCGCTCACTGCTACAATGGTTGGGGGGGATCGGGTTCATCGTGCTGGGCGTAGCCATCCTGCCCTTTTTGAATGTCGGCGGAATGCGATTATTCCAGACCGAATCCTCTGACTGGTCTGATAAAAGCGCGCCCCGCACCAAATATGTCGCCACCCATATTCTGGTGGTTTATACCATTCTCAGTATCCTCTGCGCGATTGGTTACAAGGCTTCCGGGATGAATTGGTTTGAAGCGATTAATCACTCGATGACTACCCTTTCAACCGGCGGCTATTCAACCTCAGATCAGTCGATGGCTCATTTCAGTAACAGCGCCCACTGGAATGGCATCCTGTTTATGTTCTTAGGCGGGCTGCCCTTCTTACTCTTTGTTCAGGCACTTCGGCACCGCAGTCTGAAAGATTTAACTCAAGATGCCCAAATCAGAGGTTTTTTGCTATTGATTATCGGTCTGGGAGCGGTGATGAGTTTGTGGCTGTGGCGGCATTCAGCCTATGATTATGTTGACGCACTACGGATCAGTTTATTTAACATTCTATCGATTGTCACGACCACCGGTTACGGCTTAACGGATTTCAGTCAGTGGGGACATTTTACGACCACATTGTTTATCTTTCTCATGCTGATCGGAGCCTGTTCCGGCTCCACCGCTGGGGGGATTAAAATCTTTCGCCTGCAAATTGCAGCCACACTCTTTCAAAAACAAATTAAACAGTTGCTCTATCCCCGGGGGATCTTCCCCCAACGTTATAATGGCCGCCCCGTCAACGATGAGATCATCCGCTCGATGGTTGCGTTTTCGGTCGGATATTTCCTGACCATTATCATCATCTCCAGTGCCTTAAGTTATATGGGGTTGGATCCCACGACCGCAATCAGTGCCTCCATTACCGCGGTGGCCAATGTCGGTCCGGGTATCGGTGATGTTGTCGGACCCAGCAGTAATTTTGCATCACTGCCGGATCAAGCCAAATGGCTCTTAAGTTTAGGGATGTTAATGGGACGACTGGAAATTCTAACAGTAGCCGTCTTATTTTTCCCCGCCTACTGGCGTAAAGGTTAGACTAGTTGATGATCCAACGCGACTAACGTAATCAAGGCAAAAATAACGATAGCAACGATGCCGTATACCGCTTGTTGTCGTTGGTTTTTAGCCCGCTTAATCGCCATCGTACCCACGCCGATATAAACGATAAGCAGGAGCAGTTTAGCCGTCAGCCAGTTATTCCAAAACGGATAAACACCCAGCAGAACGCATAACCAGATCCCCGATCCTAACAGCAGCGTATCGATAACATGTGGAGAAATTCGAAGGAATGGATGTTGTAATTGAGGGGATTGGCGCAGTGCCAATTGCCAGCGATAAACAAAACCACAAAAACTGATTATCGCGCTGGCAATATGTACATTAATTAACAGATTAAAATAACTCATCATGCAGATTCAATAATTCAAAGACGTGTTCAGGTTCTCTGATAATATCTGCTAATGTATAACGGTCAAGTTCGCCATAAAAAAGCCGGATGGCCCGATTCAGGATCGACTTCATTCGACAATCATGTGATAAACAACATCCCGGAGCACTACAGTCAATTAATGAATGCCGGGGTTCCACATCTCGAATTAACTCACCCATTTTGATATTTTCTGCATTTCTGGCCAGACGCACACCGCCATGTTTGCCTCGTTGCGTATGCAAATACCCTAATTGTCCTAGGCGATGGACCACTTTTACGACATGATTTCGTGACAGCTTGTAAGTTTCAGCAATTTCAGTAATCGTCGTCAGGTGCTCCGGAGGTCGCGTTGACACTAAAATAAGCGACCTAATACAGTAGTCGGTAAAACGTGTCAGTTGCATAACCTAATCCTCTATGGTTTCTCGTCGTTATTTCAGCGGGATCCCGAGGATCCCACCGGTCTCCCACATTAGCTTTACCAACCACTCAAAACCAATTGGGGTCTATTGTTTCGCTGATCCATGCGCCCGGTTTCACGATCCTTTGAGCCGGATATGACGATAAAAATACCGACACCCAACCGGCCCGTTGAACACCGGTGACAGACCCTATTCCCAGACATTGATTTATGCGGCATTACCGAATATTTGTAGAAAATAACCGCAAAAACAGGATCGGTCCTGTCAAAATCAAGCATAAATAGCTGCAAAAGGATCAACAAAGACTAATCTTTAGGCAAGATATCAGAAGCATTCTCGGGAAATTTGAATCTGGGTCAATTTAGTGCATTAAAATTCAAGAAAAGAGGTGATTCATTTATATCTTAAAAGCAAGAATTTGATCTCATTACATACATGAAACATTTTCACAACATTATTAGCTATTCTCCCTTATCCCATCACAGAACTTTGGGTTTTTAGCGGATTTTATCCGGTAATCTCCGCAATTGAAGCATCAGTGCTTTTCTTTTGAAAGATCACGCCTCACACTATAGAATAGCGCCGTTTGGAAAGAGGCTAATATTACGATCATGGCAACTAATTCACTCTATCGTATTCAGTTTATCAATAATGGGAAACAATATGACCTATATGCCAAACAGGTTAATTCAAGTCATATTTTTGGATTTATTGAAATCAGTGAATTCGTATTCAACACCAACTCAACCGTCGTGGTTGATCCTAGCGAAGAAAAACTCAAAAGTGAGTTTGCCGATGTTCAGAGTTCGTTGATCCCAATGCACAACGTGTTACGCATTGATCAGGTCAGTAAACCGGGGAATGTCAAATTAACCGATGCCGGCGAAAACGTCCGCGCTTTCCCCGGCCCGATTTACACCCGAAAACCCGAGTAATCCTATGCAGTTAATCGATTGGCAAAAGTTGCAATTTCAATTTGGCAATTCCCAAAAATTAACTTTCTGGATTGACCAGATCTGCGATCAGTCCGAACATGAACTCGCGTTATTACAACAGGCCCGACAAGATTATCAACTGAAGATCCAAGTAGTGGGTATTTTTACCGGGATTGCCAGTTTATTGATGTTTTCGCCATTGGAACACACATGCCAATGGCTGCAACACAGTGATGAACGCAATTATACTCAGGGGCTAGAACACCTGGAACAATGTTATTGCGAACTGTTAGAGCAGCTTCGCAATTACCGCCAAAGTAATTTGACCCACATTTGAACGGCAGATCAGCACTCACTATTCAAGCCAAAGAGATACTGTTAAGCTAATCAGTGATTAATAATCGTGTCCGGAATTCATGCTGATGTCTGCGATAAAACCCAGTGCACCGTTTACCGTAATTGACTTTTTTGAGGGGGAACTTCAGCAAAAAGTGAGTTATGCTCACACCCGGTTATCACCCTCTCAGCATGCACTAATTGTATTTGCGATAGGTCGCAGTGAAAGTGCCTTAAAATACCAAAAACTAACCACCCAACTACAACAAGCGGGCTTTGATGTTGTCCTTTGTGATCATCGAGGACAAGGTGCATCACAACGATTCAATGCCGATCCCCTGCTCGGTGATGTTGACAGTTTTGACTATTATGTCTCTGATTTAAAAACTCTGTTTAACCATTTACAGCTAGAACGCTACTCACAACGTTTTTTATTGGGCCACTCGATGGGGGGCGCGATTGCGACGCTCTATTTAAATCGCTACCCACAGGATTTTTCAGCCTGTACGCTCAGTGCCCCCATGTTCGGGATCCAACTGCCTGACTATCTGCCCCGTCATCTGGCATACATCATTGCGAAAACACTAGCGATCCGTGACCAATCCCGCCATCAACAATCCTATGCCCCAAGCCAGAAAAACCTGCAATGGCCTGATTTTTCCGTCAATCCGCTCACACATAGTCAAACTAACTATCTGGCCCTACAAGAGCTTTTCAAATGCCATCCCAATCTGCTCATCACAGGGGTCAGCAACCGCTGGCTTACGGAAAGTTTTCGGGCGATGGCCCAAATTGCCCGGCTCCCTGTGCTCACCACCCCCATTTTACTGCTCACCCCACTGGCGGACCCTATTGTTTCTATTGCCGCTCAGCAGCGCTTTATTCAAAAACAACCCAACAGCCAGCAGCAATGCTTTAAAAATGCTTTTCATGAATTATTCATTGAGTCCGATCCGGACCGTCAGCAAGCCATTCAAAAGATGATTACATTCTATAATGATCACCGTCGAGAATCGGTGCCATTTCCAGTACACTAGGTCAATATCGAATACCAACTGAAACATTGAAAATAGATAATCTAAATCATCATTCAATGGCTCCCTACAGGACATTTACCCCATGTATCAACTTATTGCCTCAGACTTAGATGGAACGCTCTTAAACCGCACTCATCAGGTCTCTCCAACGACCATTGCCTTACTCAATCAACTATCCCAACAACAAATCCATATTCTAATTGCTTCAGGACGACACTATCGGGATGTCAGCCGTATTGCTCAGGACTTCAGTTTCCCGATGTATTTAATTACCTCAAACGGAGCCCGTGTTCATACCAGTGATGGCCAACTTTTGTTTAAGAAAGATGTTCCGGCACTCGCTGTCGATGACATTTTAAAACTCACTCAGGGCTGTAATTTTTACCGTAATCTTTATCATGATGATCACTGGTTTGTCGAAGAGGATAATGATCGAATATTAAGCTATACCGATCATTCTGGTTTTACCTATACTCGAACCGATTTCAGCCAAGTCACCCGGGATGGGATCAGCAAAATGCTCTTCATTGGTGATCCGGACGGTCTCATCGATTTAGAACGGATCCTACTGGAACGCTATGGTGACCATTTAAATATTACTTTTTCACTTCCGACTTGCCTAGAAATCATGGCCGGAGATGCCAACAAGGGAACAGCTCTAAAAATGGTTCTGGATAAATTACAAATCAGTCCCGAACATGCCATTGCCTTTGGCGACGGACTCAACGACAAAGAGATGTTGGAGCTGGTTAAAGAAGGAATATTAATGGCTAATGCCGATCAGCGCTTACAACGACTGCTCCCAGACAACCCGCATACCTTGACCAATGATCAGGATGGCGTCGCTGTTTATTTGAAAAAAGTATTCGAAAATACCCTGTAGTCTCATTCAAAGGCTGTCTGATGCATTCGACCTCAATTCAAATTCGCAAGCTCAGCGGCCTCCATCAGTCACAGATTGCGCTATAATCAAGGATGTTAAGTCAACTGATCGTTAGGAGCAGAGAATGCCTAGCCGATGTTCATGTTGGTACCTTATTCCAAGCATCGTTTGTTTATGGGGTGGGAGCGGATTACTCATGGCCGAATCCGCCACCGATGCCGTAGTGAATAGGCACTTAGCAAAACCACTTATATCATTCCAAAATTCCAAAGCAGCCATCGATCCCCTCCAATGGCTAACATATCCGACGACCCTTTGGAGCTCTCAAAGCACTCTCCCCAGAGTTCGGCATTATTGCATGCAAAGTCAATCCCGAGCCTGTGCGCTAAAAACAGATCTAGAAAATTTAATGATCGCCAAACAGGATATTGCGAAATCGACCTAAAACAGGCAGGATAACGGCTGTCTAGCTCCGATTTGGAGCGGACCATTTGATTAGTCGGGGTGCCTTGAGTGTACCGGTAAGTCGAAATTCACACCGTGATCCAATTTCGAAGTACCTTCACTACTGGCTGAGATTGTCTATTGCAAAACCCGCTGAACCTGATGCAGCTGATACTGCCGTAGGAAACTAATTGTCATCGTTCATTTCGATTTTTCAGTTCCCCATTACGGAGTCTCAACTGTTATGAATCTAACAGGAGTCTCTTATGTTTCAAAATCCCCAACCATTGGCCAGCCAGCTGCCCCAACTGGCCAAACAGTCCCCATTGATCATTAATCTGACTAACGATGTGGTTAAAAATCTGTCTGCTAATATTTTATTAGCCGCCGGAGCCTCTCCGATTATGGCACATAGCCGTCGGGAACTGGCCGAGCTCATTACACTTTGTCAGGCCGTAGTCATTAACATCGGAACCCTTGATGAGCAACGCGTCGCTCGAATGCAATTTGCGATTGAACAGGCCAACCTTAACCACAAACTGATCATTCTGGATCCGGTGGGTTGCGGTGCCAGTCACTATCGAACCAATGTTTCTAAACAGTTTTGTAGGATGGCCCAACGGCTGGTCATCCGGGGCAACGCCTCCGAGATTATGGCTCTCGCAGGTCTTCCCAGCCAAGGGCAGGGGGTCGATAGTGGTGATGACAGCTTGCAGGCATTAGAAGCAGCACAAGCGCTATTCCATCAGTACTCGGATAAAGCACTGCTGGAAATCAGCATCTCCGGAGCCACCGACTATATTCTCCGAGGATCGCAGGTCGATGCCTTTTTCAATGGACATCCGCTCATGAGCAGAGTTACTGGAATGGGATGCAGCTTAACGGCATTAACTGCGGCCTTTCGTTCCATCGATGAATCTGGCACGCTCGTCGCTACGGCTCTTTTTGGTGTAGCAGGCGAACTGGCAGGCCATCAAGCCTCCGGACCCGCTAGTTTTCAGCAACATTTCATTGATACACTGTATCAGCTCTGTAGCGATAATGACCGCCGCTTTGAGGAAACACTGCGCTGGCGCTCACAAGCCTTTACAGAATAGTACTGCAACCTTCCCATTGTTATAGGAGATGAAGATGATATTGGCAGGACACCGAGCTTTAGCAGGCGTTGCTCCGGAAAATACACTGTCTGGCCTACAACTAGCGGCCGCGCATCATCTGCCTTGGATCGAATCCGATGTGCAACTCACCCGGGATCACATCCCGGTCATGATCCATGATGCAACGATTGATCGCTGTAGTAATGGACACGGCTATATCCGAGACCTTGACTATCAACAACTGCAACAATGGGATTTCGGCAGTTGGTTTTCAGCCGATTATTGTGGAGAACAACTGCCGACTCTTGAGCAATGGTTAACTTGTTGCCAGAAATTCCGGCTCTCATTCAATTTAGAGCTCAAATTGGAACCCGAGGATGATCCCGAACGGCTGGTCTTGGAAGTTGCTCGCGTACTCAAGCAATGCCGTTTTCCGGAACAGCAATTAATTATTTCCAGTTTTAGTCTCCAAGCCCTACAGCATGCACAGCAACAACTCCCATCGATCCGCCGAGGACAGCTCTGGGATGACCTACCAAGGGACTGGGAATCCCAGCTCTCCTCCATAAATGCCTTTAGCGTTCATCCCAACTATGAATATCTAAACCAAACCATGGTTCACACCATTCAGGCCGCGGGTTATAAAGTTTGCACCTATACCCCCAATCAACCGCAGGTCATTCAACAGTTACGCCACTGGGGGGTCGACATGGCGATCAGTGATCAGGCCCATCAATTTTTATGATCCACGACGTCAGGCGAACATGGAGCCGGTTCCGATCACGATGACACCGGATGACCGTCTAAAATACCTTACTCATCCATGGCAAAGCCGACCAGATAGGTATGCTGCTGTGGGTTAAAATTATCGTCGGAAATGAGCACTAAGGTCCGCCGACCATCGGCCAGTCGCGGACCGAAACTCATGCCTTCATAATTATCCAGCGGGAAATTTCCAGCCTGATTCATATCCCACAGCAATTTTTTATGCAGGGGTTGATAATGAACATCACGCAAGGAGCCCACATTCTTCACATTACTCGCGCCATCCAACTCCACCTGATAGATGCGAATATAATTATGATATGTTCCATGGCTATCTTGAATCCCGGCTCGCTCTAAGACCAGCAAATGCCGAGCATCGAGAGCCAAAATCTCAGAAACCCCATTCTCGCCCTGATAACCGTCGGCCGGTGCTTTCGCCAGCGGTTCAACCGGATAGACATATTGAGCAATGATATGGTCCTTATGATCATATTGAATGATTCGAGCCGGTGCTCCCTGAGTCGCCGTTGAAGGCTTTCCATCTTGTTGCAATGCCGTTTCCATCGCCACGAAATAATATTTTCCATCACCGGTAAAACTACTGCCTTCGAATGCCAGATTATTGTAAACCCCATGATGTCCTTGGATCCTATCCATTTTCACGGCATCCGGGATCGGTAGCGATGACAAATAACGTCCATTCGGCTTGGCTTCCCGAATAAATGGATCCAATCCCAATATCCGAACGCCTTCGCTGGTGTAACGAATCGCATGAGTGACCGGATTAAAACGAACGGATTCAAAATCAGGAACATCGCCACGCTGATTGAGAGTGAAATGCACCCAGTTCGGATAAGGTGTGCCATTCGGTTGCGAGAATTCGATCATCTTTTTCAGTGATAATGGACCGACTTGTTGGGCTGATATCGGCAATCTGGCCAAATAAGCCCGAGCGGGTCCCTTGCTCGCCTTATCATCACTAATCAAAATCCACTGCTGACTATCCGGATCGTAATCCAACCCAGAAAGACCCCCAACGGAGCTCCCGGCAAAACGAGTATGCGAAGGTAACTGACTAAAACCAATAGGTTCTAATTTGAGATTGGCATATGCGCGTATGGATACTGCAGAGCAAAAAATCCCAACCGTAGATAAAAAAACGCCATACCCCATCCATGACCACAAGCGACACCCGCGCATAACGACTCCAAAGAGAAAAACTTATCAATAATATTTAAAAATCATACCCATAGCATTTGGAAATACCAAGGGGGTCAAGAGGCTCAAACATCCCCAAACTCACGACCGGGACTAAATTCATCTTGAACAACACTACAATCCATATCGAATACAGCTTTCTAAAGTATTCTCAAAATAATAATACCTATATGGCGTCATTGCGTATGGTTATGGCTGGGTTCGCCCCATAAAGGAAAAGATCTCATTTCGAGAGAATCGTCAATTATGACGGGAACTCCGCTAGGAATATGAGCGTCGATGGTTTTAAATCAGCGAATCCGTCCGAAACCCCAACCAAAGTGACTGAAAAAACTGCGCCTGCATATCTTCAAGTATCAAGTTATTATCGTCACACCAATAGGCCCCATCGACTCGTTCAGTACGCCGATCAAAATCGGGCTCACTGGGTATTTATTAATGGCTTTGACGCTAAAAATATCATCTACTTTTTCAAATGCGTAAAAATTCCGGATTATGGGTTGGGATATCGCTCATCAAGCGGAAAGGATCGCAAAGCCAGTGATTGATCCCGGAAATCTGAATGAGCACTCCCCCATTCGACAAAGAAAATAAAAGATGATGAATGAGGGACTATCAAAACGCCCCTTCTAGCGCGAGTAATTTTTGTTTGGCTATCACGCCGCCCCGATATCCGACCAATTTGCCATCTGAACCGATCACTCGATGGCAGGGGATGATAATTGGAATCGGGTTCCGATTGTTCGCCATTCCAACGGCCCGGGAGGCATTGGGTCGATCAATCCAATGAGCCAGCTGTTTATAGCTTACTTTTTTCCCCCAAGGGATCTGCTGTAATGCTTGCCAAACCTCAAGTTGAAAAGGAGTACCATGTAATTCGAGAGGGACTTCAAACCGATGTCGGGTTCCCGCAAAATATTCATTCAACTCATGCCGAACCTGCCGGATCACCTGATTTTCCGAGCATTCGGCGACAATGGCCGGACGATCAGCCAGTGCAATCTGCGTCATAAAACAAAGCTGCAACAGAGCATGGTCGTTCGCGACTAATAGCAGGGGACCTACCGGGGTTTCATCCAGTACTTGTCGGCTTATATCCATATGAAGTTCCTCACCAAAATAGTTGGGGAATAGGGCTGCACTCTATCTGTCATTAACGCTACCGTAACACAGACAGGATATTATTTATCCCACTAAACGCTGTTTCGATCAACGCCCTCAATATCCAACAAATGCGTGTAAATATGTAATAACGAGACTGCGGAGCTGATTCATTGCGCCTCCAATCCAAGCTATAAATCAAATTCATAAACTATCGCACTCATGAAGTCGATACGTGCTCCCATCAGAAATCGCTGAGGCCATCATTCAAACAATACCTTGTCATTATCGATACAAATAATGACAAAGACCTCACAACATTGGCTTTTATGTTTCACATCTATTTGATTTATAAGGCTCTAAAAATATGCATACATTTTGCACGCTTGAACATTCCGCCCCAAAACAATAAGGATCCAGAATGGATAATGACGCCATCCAACAGCTGCGCAAAGAAGTCCGTCGTGCCAAACGAATCGCTTCGGAACGAGCGAGTGAATTGCATGACTTAGTCGAAGATCGACTGCCTACCGCTTACCAAGAAATTCCACAGATAGCCGAAGCCTGTTATCAAGCCTGTCAAAATTGGGAACAACTCAACCAACAGTTGGAGGATCTAGAAACGGACTAAACCATCGAAAGTCCATAGACTCATCCGCCCCCATGCGATTCAGAGCATCGGTTTTCTACCGATGCTCAATATGGGCCTATGGGCGGGTTCACGAGCCGCGTTTTTAGCGTTCAGACCATCACTGATATACAGAGCCATCCTGCAAAGCCCCTTTGATCCCTGATCATTGCGCTTTCCAGCAAGAGAAAAGGGCATCATTAAAAGCACAACGATTCATATCTCAATAAGCCCATCCATTAGCGTATTCCCAGCGCCTCAACAACGAACATGACTTAAAACAACATACGACTGATTCAAACTATGTAAATATTGACATGTTACTCTTTAAATATATTCATACTATTTAAAACTAAACCCACTCTTGTTTCGCTTCAACAAACAGGGAGAATCTATATGGATTATTCAAAAAAAAGATGGCTGATCTTACTGGCCAGCTGCTTCATCAACCTTTGCATCGGATCCATGTATGCCTGGAGTGTCTTTTCAACACCGATGGCGGCCTACCTTCAGCAACTGACGGGACAACCTATTACAGCGGCTGATTTAGCCATCGTCTTTGTGGTGTGTAATTCTATCGGCCCGATTACCATGATCACGGGCGGTAAAATCAATGATACCTTCGGGCCAAAACTGGTCATTTTTGTCGGTGGTGTGATGTTTGGTGGCGGAATGCTACTCTGTGGCTACGCTTCCCATATCTCTCAGCTTATTTTGTTTTATGGGATCATTACCGGATTGGGGCTGGGGATGGTCTATGGCTCCACCATCAGTACTTCCATTAAATTTTTTCCGGATAAACGCGGTTTGGTCGGAGGACTTACAACCGCCTTATTCGGCATCAGTTCCGTGATTATCCCCCCTATTGCAGCGGCGATTACCCAGCATATGGGCGTCATCGCCTCGTTTAAAATCATTGGGCTCGCATTTTTACTCATCGTCTGTATCTGTTCGCTGTTCATGCAAAAATGTCCGGACCATTTTAAGCCAGCCGGCTGGCAACCTAAAATATCAACTATCGCCAGCACGCATCCCGACAAAAACTGGCGGCAGATGCTGCAAACACCGGTGTTTTACCTGTTAATGGTGTTATTAATGTGCGGCGCCGTCGCGGGCTTAATGTGTATTGCGATGGCATCCCCTCTTGCCCAGAATCTGATCGGCATGGATACCATTCAGGCCACGGCTGCCGTTTCGACACTGGCCCTATTCAATGTGTGTGGGCGTATCGTCGCCGGATTTCTCTCCGATAAGTTTGGTCGAATCAACACCTTAGCGTTAGCTTGCTTGCTCTCGATTATTGGTCTTTATTTAATCTATAGCGCCGGTCGCGGTGATACCACTCTCTTTTATATCAGTATTTCATTGATCGGTATCTGCTTCGGTGCTTTTATGGGCGTGTTCCCGGGACTAACCGCCGATCAGTTTGGCGTCAAAAACAATAGTGTGAACTTCGGGATCATGTTTTGTGGATTTGCCATCGCCGGTTACGTCGGTCCCACCATTATGAATTCCGTATTCGGAGCCACCCATAGTTATAAAGATGCTTTTTTAATCGGAATTGCATTTTGTGTCGTTGGATTGATATCCACATTTATCTTTAAACAAGTCAATCGCCACGTTGTTTCTTATTAGCCCCGACCACGCAGTTTCCCATCACACACTCTATCAAAGCGCTTTGGATACTCTCTGATAGAGTGTTAAACGGCCTGCCTTTTCAATAACCCTCTAAACCTAATTCGTCCCTATGGCTTATCATCCATTCAAAAGCATTCTCCATCTTTGCACTATCGATACTCGAATTTCTCTAAAAATCACATTGGGCCTCTAAGCAAGTTGCACAAAAGTTACACATTCATCATTGGACTGTTTGTTTTGTATTAATAAACTGAAAAATAGGCAGGAATTATGCTTAACATAACTCAGATGTGTTGATCGTTATTGCAGCCATTTTGTGAAGATGGGCCTGTTTTAAA
Source organism: Celerinatantimonas marina (assembly GCF_046054165.1). Lineage (NCBI taxonomy): Bacteria > Pseudomonadati > Pseudomonadota > Gammaproteobacteria > Celerinatantimonadaceae > Celerinatantimonas > Celerinatantimonas marina. Next base: position 29,288 of record NZ_JBFNXK010000006.1, read on the forward strand.
GGGCATACGGCTGAGATCAGCCCCACATTTACACTCGATCAACACGTCAGAATAAACCGAATATCGGGAAACGACCGAGAAGGCCCGTCCACGCGAGATCCCCCCCACCGGTTGCCTTGAGATCGATTGATTTGACGAGGTAGTCTATGATCCGCTTTTTATTAAACGAACAGGCCTATGAGCTTGAACACATCGCTCCGGAACTCACGGTTCTGGAGTGGCTGCGCACCAATATGACGCAGCGAGGAACGAAAGAGGGCTGTGCCAGTGGCGACTGTGGTGCATGCACGGTTGTTATTGCCGAGCCGAATCCGGATAGATCCGGACAACTCAGCTATCGAGCCATCAATAGCTGTATTACATTTGTAGCCAGCCTACATGGCAAGCAACTGATCACCGTTGAGCATCTGGCCGTCAATGGCCAGCTCCACCCGGTACAACAGGCCATGGTCGAGCATCATGGCTCGCAATGCGGGTTTTGCACTCCGGGATTTGTGATGTCGCTGTTTGCTCTGTTTCACCAACGTGCAACGCCTGATCGAGAACAGATCCTGCGGGCACTAGGAGGAAATCTGTGCCGTTGTACCGGCTATCGCCCGATTGTCGATGCGGCTCTGGCGCTCGCGAATCATTCTTGGCGCGATGCTTTTAGCCTGCGGGAACGCGAAACTTATGCACAGCTCATCCAAATTAGCAGTGAGTCCATTCCCTCACTACAACAGGATAATCGTTACTTTTTTCTTCCCCGGAATGTTGCAGAACTCACCACGCTACAACGCCAATATCCCGAGGCACAACTCGTTGCCGGTAGCAGTGATTTAGCCCTAGCCGTCACCCAACAGTTACAGCAGCCGGAGATACTCATTTCAACCACGCAGGTTAAAGAACTACACCGATTAATCGTAAACGAGCAAGGCCTTGAAATTGGAGCGGCGGTGACGTTAACGGAACTCATCCCCATCTTTACTGAGCATCTGCCAGAATGCGCGCAGCTGCTCGAACGTTTTGCGGCCACTCAAGTCCGCAACCAAGCCACATTGGCTGGCAATATCGCCAATGCCTCTCCCATCGGCGATATGCCACCCGTCTTGTTAGCTCTTGGGGCCCACTTGACGATCCGCAACCAAAACCAACGCCAGAGTATGCCTTTAGATGACTTTTTCTTAGGCTATAAACAGACGTCACTGCCACAAGGCGCATTGATTGAGTCGATTCAGATCCCATTGCCAAGGGATGATATTCGCCGCGTGTATAAAGTCAGTAAACGTTTTGACGATGATATCTCCGCGGTCTGTGGTGCCTTTTGCCTGACCCTCGATAAGGGATGCGTGCAATCGCTGCGGATCGCTTTTGGCGGGATGGCTGCAATTCCGGCGCGTGCGCATCACTGTGAGCAAATCTTGCGAGGGAACAAGCTTGATGAGGCCCTGATCGAGCAAGCCGCTCGAGCACTCTCGCAGGATTACACACCGATGGATGACCTGCGAGCCAGCGCTCAATATCGTTTGAGTGTTGCTCAAAATCTACTGCGCAAGGCGCTCTATTATGCGCTGGAGCCCACACGGCCGCTGGAGATCCAAGATTATGCGTAATTTACCCCCACAAAAAGATGCCACACCATCTCGCCAGAGCGGTGCGCGTCCCCATGAGAGCGCGGCACTGCATGTCAGTGGTCAAGCCCGTTATGTCGATGACTTACGTGAGCCCAGCGATCTCCTCCACGCAGCTGTCGGTTTTAGTGAGATTGCCGCTGGTGACATTATGTCGATGGACTTTTCCCCACTCCAACAGCATCCCGATGTCATTGCGGTGTTGCGACTAGCCGATGTCCCTGGCGATAGCGACATTGGTGCGATTATTCCCGGCGATCCGCTGTTGACTGAAACTCAGGTTCGATACTATGGGCAACCGATGTTTGCGATTGCGGCCAAATCCGAAAAAGCGGCGCGCCGAGCGGTGCGTGCCGTCAAAATCGACTATCGTCAAACGGCTCCGATTCTGGATGAACAGCAGGCGCAACAAGCCCAACAATTTGTCCTGCCGACCCACTGCATCGAACGTGGTGAACCAGAACAAGCGCTATCTCAGGCTCCTTTGAAATTAAGCGGTGAACTCCGTTTGGGCGGACAGGAGCATTTTTATCTAGAAACCCAAGTAGCTCTGGCGATCCCCGATGAAGATGAGGGCATGTTTGTTTACAGCTCCACCCAGCACCCGGCGGAGATTCAAAAACTGGTCGCAAAAGTGCTGAACTGGCCGCTGCATCGAGTCACGGTCGATATGCGCCGTATGGGAGGCGGTTTTGGTGGTAAAGAGAGCCAGGCCGCCCCCTGGGCATGTATGGCCGCTTTACTGGCCCAGCAAACCGGACGTCCGGTCAAACTGCGCTTGCCCCGCCATGAAGACATGATCATGACCGGGAAGCGCCATCCGTTTCACCATCACTATCAGGTGGGATTTGATGCAGAAGGCCGATTGCTGGGCGCTGATTTGAGTCTCATCGGAAACTGCGGACATTCACCCGATCTCTCCGAAGGGATCGTGGATCGAGCCATGTTCCACGTAGACAACAGTTATTATCTGGATGCGGTTCGCATCACCGGTTATCGCGCCATGACCAATCGCGTTTCGAACACCGCGTTTCGGGGATTTGGTGGGCCCCAGGGAATGATGCTGATTGAAAAGATCATGGATGAAATCGCCCGTAAAACCGGTCAGGATCCGCTCGATGTCCGCAAAATAAACCTCTATGGCTCCGAAGGTCGTCACACCACGCCTTACGGGCAACAGGTTGAAGAAGACTGGCTGTTGCCCCTGATTGAGCAGCTTGAACATAGCGCCAATTATCGCCAGCGCCGGGAACAAATCACTCAATTTAATCAGTGCAATCCGCTGTTTAAAAAAGGTCTGGCGCTGACTCCCGTTAAATTTGGGATCTCTTTTACCGCACAGCACCTGAATCAGGCCGGAGCCTTGTTACAGATCTACACCGATGGCAGTATTTTGGTGAATCACGGAGGCACCGAGATGGGGCAAGGGCTGCATACCAAGATCATCGAGATCGTGGCGCGGGTCTTTGCCATCGATATCAGTCAAATCCGGATCAGTTCCACTCGCACCGACAAGGTACCGAATACCTCGCCAACCGCCGCCTCCAGCGGTACCGATCTCAATGGCATGGCTACCTATCATGCCGCGATGACCTTAAAAGATCGCCTGATCGCGTGTCTGGCCAATCACTATCAGCAGGAAAAACATCAGATCCACTTTAGTCAGGGACAAATCCAGATCGGCGCCTTGCAAATCAGTTTTGCCGAAGCGGTCCAACTCGCCTACCTGAATCGCGTCTCACTCTCTGCCACCGGTTTTTATAAAACGCCGAAGATCTTCTACGATCCCGAAACCGGCCGAGGTCGACCGTTTCTCTATTACGCCTTCGGAGCCGCTGTCTCAGAGGTGTTAGTGGATACTCTGACCGGCGAATACAAAGTGCTGCAAGTCGATATATTGCACGATGTCGGTCAGAGCCTAAACCGCGATATCGATATCGGTCAGATTGAAGGCGGCTTCATTCAGGGGATGGGCTGGGTCACCACCGAAGAGCTCAGCTGGGATGCGCAAGGCCGATTGCAAACCAGCAGCCCGGCAACTTATAAAATTCCGGCGATTAGCGATCTTCCCGAGCGGTTTCATGTCGAATTCTTTGATCGACCCAATGACGAAGCCACTATCTATCGCTCTAAAGCCGTCGGAGAACCCCCTTTCATGTTAGCCATCTCAGTCTGGTCTGCACTCAATGACGCGATTGCCAGCCTCAGTCACTACCAACGCCAGCCTCAACTGGATAGTCCGGCGACGCCTGAGCGAGTACTCAAGGCCATTATCAGCATGCAACAGGAGGTTCAAAATGCAGTGGAGTGATGCGCTAGCCAATTTACAACGACAGGGGCGTGCTCATGTTCTGATCACGATTGTCGCAACCCGGGGTTCCGTGCCCCGGGCCATCGGCAGCAAAATGGTCGTCACGGAAACCGAATGCTACGATAGCATTGGCGGTGGAAATCTCGAGTATCAGGCCATTGCCCAAGCTAAAGAGATGCTCAATGACGGCCGACAAAACCGGGCTAACAGTCAAGCCTTGCACGAGTATCCATTGGCGGCAAGTTTAGGTCAGTGCTGCGGTGGACATGTCACGTTATGGTTTGAACAATTTGCGTCCAGCGGCACGACCTTACTGGTGTTCGGAGCCGGTCACGTCGGTCAGGCTTTGGTTCCAATCACGGCGCAACTGCCCCTGCAGGTTCGCTGGATAGATAACCGCGCTGAATTTATCCGGGATCAACACATCCCGGGAGTCGAGTCGATTTATAGTGATGAACCCGGAGAGTGGATTGAACAGGCCCCCGTTGGCAGTTACGTGGTGATCTTAACTCATAACCATCAACTGGATTTTGAACTCTGTGAAGCGGCGCTTCACCATCCTTCGCTGGGTTATATTGGCGTCATTGGCTCACAAACCAAAGCCCGCCGATTTCAGTATCGCCTTAAAGAACGTGGGTTTAGTGACGCACAAATCAGCCAGATCCATAGCCCGATGGGGCTGTCTCAGATCGGTGGCAAACGGCCGATGGAGGTTGCCGTTTCCATTGCCGGAGAGCTGATTGCCCACTATCAGCAAGCCGCCTTAATCGCGTACAGTAGTGCGCCTCTGGCTCGCAGCGAGCTGCAAAGCCTGGCCCCAAAAGAAGATCCCGCCGATATTGGTTAAACTAAAAAAGCGCCCATCATGCTGGGCGCTTTAAAGCTTTAAATCCAAAATTGCTTAACCCAGTGGGCCACCGATAATGGTTTCCCGCAATCCAGCCATAATATTTTCGCCAGTTTCACCTTTAAGTTCCGCATACCACGCTTCAGTACGCGGCATCTCTTTACCATGCGTCATATCGCAGCGCTTACGTGCTTTTAACACTAAATCCCGCACCCGAGCCACGCGTTGCGCCTGATAAGTGGCTAAAGCCGCTTCAATGCTGATGTCCGGCTCACTAAACACCTGCCCTAAAACCACCGCATCTTCCATCGCGGCACATCCACCTTGCCCAATATCTGGCGTTGTGCAATGACCCGCATCGCCCAACAGCGCAATTCGATCCTGAACAATCTGTTCAAACGGTTCGATATCATGCACTTCAATCCGATTAATCGTTGAATAATCAAGCTGCTCAATCAGTTTCTGCACTGGCTCACACCAACCTTTAAAATAACCTTGGAGATCGGCTTTGGCGCTACTGCGATCTTCATCTAAACCTTTCGGCAACGGCACATCAAAAAAGAAGTAGAAACGGTTATCCGCAATCGGCATTACCGACACACGCTTTCCTTCTCCCACAAAAGTCGTCCACTGATTCGCCGGGGCAATCGATTCATCAATCGTCACCAAGCCATTCCAGTTCACATAACCGGCATAACGCCGCTCCGGCTGAAAACCAAGTACATACGGACGCACGATGGAATGACTGCCATCGGCGGCAATCAGAAAATCAGCATCGGCCTGACTGCCATCCTCGAAAAACACGCTCACGCCCGAGGCATTCTGTTCAACATGAGTTACCCGTTTACCAAAGCTAATATTTTCTTCACCCCAAAACTGGATCATGGCGGCCTGCAGATCGGCGCGAGAAACTGGACAAGGGCGCTCATGTACGCTGTCCACCAGCGGTTTAAGGCTAAACTGAGTCAATACGCCACCACTTTGATAATCCTGATAAGCCATCTGTTGCATCGGCCCGCCCAGTTGCTCCATGATGGCGCCCATTCCCAGATGATTCATACATTTCACCCCGTTAGACCACACCGAAATCGCGGCACCAACTGGTTTATTTTCTTTAACGGCTTCAAACACCTGACAGTCGATACCGGCCTGTTTTAAAGCCACCGCCGCAGACATTCCGCCCATCCCGGCTCCGATTACTATTGCTTTCATCATCGTCTCCTTCATTCGTTTTAAACATGAAATGGCAAATTGCATACCAGTATCGAAAAGAGACTGAAATTTATACCTATAAATTAAATTTACTTAATAAAACAATAACTTATTTAGTTATTCATCACTATAGATAAAACCAGAGCGTCTGCTATATCTATATCTTGTAATAAAGAAGAACCAATAATGAGCAAAGTGTTAAAAATATGCTCCATTTTGGAATTAAAGTTTCAATATATATTTATATTGGATTAAAAGTTTTACATTTAATGATCATTGAATATCGACTCCCTACTAGAAAAATAAATTAATAGATTGATTTTATTAATGTATTTTTATACCCAATAATTACTCGACATTTTTTCATGAAATTGGAGCTATTTATGCAACGTTAGTTATTATTTTAGTTAACAGGATGTCAACTATGTCATCAACATCACCTAACACACTGCTCTACGAATTGGAACAGAAGATCCCTGCGGCCACAGCCCTCTTCTGTGCTTGCCAGCATCTACTGGCGAGTGTCGTCGGAATTATTACCCCACCGCTCATTATTGGTTCGGCACTGGGGATGAATGCTTACCTTCCCTACCTCATCAGCATGTCACTACTCGCTTCGGGTATAGGGACCTTTCTGCAAGCGCATCGTTTCAAAGGGATCGGTGCCGGCATGATCTGCCTGCAAGGCACTAGCTTTGCCTATGTTGGGGTGATTATCTCGGGAGGAATGTGGATGAAAGGCCAAGGCGCAAGCAGTGAACAGATCCTAGCGATGATTTTCGGTGTCAACTTTATTGCTGCATTAATCCCAATACTGGTCAGTCAGTTTATTGAGCCTTTAAAAAAAATCTTCACCCCCATCGTCACCGGAACGGTCATCACCTTGATTGGCATTAGCCTGATCAAAGTCAGTATGCTCAACTGGGGCGGCGGTGTGCACGCCGAACATTTTGGCAGCCCAATGCAACTGATCTTAGGGGCCGTCACTCTCGGTGTAATCATTTTACTCAACCGGCTGGATAATCAATATATACGGCTTTCCGCGATCATGATCGGAATTATCGCCGGTTGTCTGCTTGCGGCTTGGAGCGGTGAATTCCATTTTAAACCGATTACCGTGGATCACTGGATTACCGTTCCGGAACTCTTTCGTTTTGGTTTCTCATTTAGCTGGACTTTATTTGTACCGATTGCACTAGTCTCGGTAATTGCCCTGATTGAAGCGGTCGGGGATCTCACGGCCAACTGCATGATTTCCCATCAACCCATTGATAATGCAGCCTTTCGCACCCGCCTCAAAGGCGGCATTTTCGGCGATGGTCTAAACTGTATGATCGCGGCAATGTTGGGTTCTTTCCCCAATACGACCTTTGCTCAAAACAATGGTGTCATTCAGATGACTGGGGTTGCCAGTCGCCGAGTCGGTCGTTATATTGGTGTTTTATTAATCCTCTTAGGATTATTCCCGGGGCTGGGAGCCATCGTTGAACAAATCCCCCCAGCCGTACTCGGGGGTGCAACTCTGGTCATGTTTGGCAGTGTCATCGCCGCGGGGATCCGGATTATCACGCAATCACCGTTAGGTCGACGAGAAATGCTGATTGTAGCATTGTCTTTCGGACTTGGATTAGGTATTCAGGCGGTTCCCGATATTTTAGGCCAGTTCCCAACCATCATCAGCAATCTATTCGGTTCAGCGGTAACGGCTGGTGGTATTACCGCTATTGTTCTCAGCCTGTTTTTGCCTCAGGAGCACACTTCATCAGCTCCCGCGGTTCATTCATCGGTACGGGTAAAAAATTAATATGCAGCTTCATCACTGGAACCAATTAGATCCCAAAGCCGCCCGCGAACAGATTAAACCCTGTGTAGCCATCCGTGAATGGGCCGTGCAACTGACGGCTCGGCGCCCTTATCTCAGCTATGAGGCAATGCAGGAAATGGCCATGGTTTTAATGGCTGACTGGGATGAAGAAGCTTTAGATCGAGCCTTACAGGCGCATCCTCGGATCGGAGAAAAAAAGACAATGACCGATACTGAATCTGCCTTTTCCCGACAAGAACAGTCCTCCATTGATCCCAGCGAGGCCCTCACTCAAGCTTTATCAGAAGGGAATCAGCGCTACGAGCAACGCTTTGGCCGGGTTTTCTTAATTCGAGCCAAAGGCCGTAGCGGCGAACAAATTCTGGATGAGCTCAACCGGCGACTCCAACTCGATGCAGAGCACGAACTAGCCGAAGCACTTGAAGCCCTAAAAGCAATTACATTACTGCGACTGGAGACTTTAATCCAACCATGATCGACTTAACAACCCATCTGCTGGACACTACGGCTGGACGGCCGGCTCAAGGTGTGAAACTGACGCTTGCCGTGTGGCAAAACGACCATTGGCACGTCATTGCAGAAGCCGAAAGTGATCGGGATGGTCGAGTGGCAACAGGCATCTTTCCTACTCTTGAACCCGGACGCTATCAACTCAGCGCCGCGATTGGTTGTTGGTTTAAAGCGCAGCACATCCCCTCGCTTTATGTCAATGCCCAGCTCGATGTGGAACTTCTTGAATCCGGCCATTACCATCTGCCCTTTCTCATCACCCCTAATTCATGGTCAACCTATCGGGGAAGTTAATTCGATTAAAACTAAGATGATTTTGATAAAACTTCATGGGATGGCATATGACGATTTAATCAGATCAATAAATAAGTATCACGCACTTAGTTTTTTCTCTTATCTTTTATTTAAAGAGCCGGAGGACCCGGCTCTTTATAACAACTATAAATTTTTACCACTTACTAATGGCGTTGCTCTTAATTCTGTTTTTTGATTTCCTTGAATCGCTTTAACTTGTGCCACCTGTTTATTAACAGCATCTTTACTGTCTAAAATCATATAAATTAAATTGAATTCTTTACTCTGATGAGCTCCTATGGTGGGAACTAAACCAAGTTTACGCTGATAACTGCGGTTATATGAAAAACTGGTTCCCGGTTCAATCCCAGTCACATATCCCTGCCCTAAGGTGTCGGTATTTTTCCATAATCCTAATACAGGTAATTCTTTGACATTATAATGAATGGCCATTCCCATATTACCTTTCGCATTATGTAGAACGGCTAATGTATTGCCCTGTTTATTAGCATAAGGATAAATATTATAAACCATTTCGTCAAAATCACGTGTTGGTGCTAAATAAGTTTGCCAGGTTTTGAGTCCTTTTTTTGCATAATCGTTAAAGGGGGAAATCTGTTTAACTGGCGCAACAATTTTGGCACCTTTCTCTAATAATGGCTGTGCAAAGTTACTATGATAAATCACCTGATATTCATGTGGATAATCGGCTTGGTTCGTAAGCTTATCGTGAATTGAGAAGGCTTTTTGCCCAGGAATAATGGTCATTTCGGTCCAGGTTTTAAAGTTGACTTTCTTAAACAGCTGTTCAAGAATTTCTCCTTTAATATGAATCGCATAGGGAGCCGTTTCATCGACATCCACAACCACTTGAGTGGCTGGCGTATAATCAGCGCGACCATGAAGAGTTAATAGCTCGCCTTTATCCATTCCCGGATGCCCGGTCCATTCATAACCACAACGAACCATCATTTCATTAAACCCTTCCAGCCAACCCAGCCCATTGCGACTTTGCAAATTAATAAACTGAGGGTTCACAATTTGTTCCACCGGAGATTTCCAGCCTAAAGTAACATCACCACTTTTAACTTTATAAATATCCATACCTCGAGTGGGAACTAAGGTAATATCCATCACCCCATTATTAATCGTCAGTACTTTAACGCCATTTTGTTTTCCCCCCTGCAGCACCTTTTGCTCAATCGTAAAAGGTTGTGGCGTTCCCGTTGTTTTATTAGTCAAAACCCAGTGATTTTCACTGGTAATATCATAATGAGCTGCGCTGGCGGATGCACTCGCTAAAGCCACCAAAAGACTCGATGAGATGAGAGATAATTTAGTCATACCAACCCCTTTTCGCGTTTAAATTTAGCTGAATCGATTCAGCTTTTATCGATGAAAAACCCCTTGCATGGCTTATTACCCTATGGCTCTCAGCATAAATAAAACTTGATGGAGATCGACAAATAAAAAGCTCCGCTGAAAACATTTATTTTTATGATACATCTCACATTAAATATGGCCTTATTTTCGCTCTTTATCCCCCGATCATTTCCTATGGTCAATATATTCTGATATTTAAAACTACTTTTTATAAATGAAATATTCATCGAATGCCCCATTTAAGCTGAATTCTTTATTCAGCCTCAGGGTGTATTCATAATCCGAATGAATATCTCATTTATTTACAATATATAATCGTGACCCATAGGAGCTATCCTAGATGATGAAAAATTAGCCGTGAATAGAATATCGCAAATAGGCCCACCGATATACTGCACTCCCGCCACATCAAAAGGTTCCCGCATATATTGCCCCCAAGAGTAAAGACCGCTATTTAACGCCCTATCCTGGCTATGATAAAATTTAGCTTTAACAATAGCTGGAGATGGAGCATGGCTTTGGAACGTATATCCATATCATTGGATGAGGACCTGATCGAACTGTTTGAACGCAGCCTACGCCAACATGGATATCGTAATCGCTCGGAAGCCATTCGGGATTTAATCCGCGACTGGCTAGAAAACGAACATATCGATGCTGAAGATCAAGGGATATCTGTCGGAACCTTAACTTATATCTATGATCATGAAGAACGGCAACTAGCCAACCGAGTACTGAACGAACACCATGCCCATCACGATGTGGTCGTCTCAACAACGCATATTCATCTGGATCATGATAACTGCCTGGAAACCGTGATCCTTCGCGGAACCACGCAACAGGTTAAAAACTTTGCCGATATGATGATTGCCATGCCAGGGATCCGACATGGAAAACTCTATTTAGTGCAGGCTGAAGAAGACCCCCATTCGCATAGCCATGATCATTCAGCGGCAAGCCATCATCATATCCATCCCCGAACCTGATTTTTAGATTGTTCTGACAAACGGTGCGATTTTGTTTTACATCATAGTATTACGAATTTTAAATTAGTAATATTTTATAGCTTTTCTCATTTACATTTAAACACGGAGTGTTTATGAAATCGTTTGTTCCTACCCTGATGCTGTCACTTTCATTATCGCTGGTGACATTACCCGCGATGGCTCACTTTCAGGAGATCATCCCGTCTCATGATATTGTCTCGACCCCAGCCGAAAGCACGCTCGATCTCAATTTGTTTTTTACCCATCCTATGGAGATGGAACCGGCCATGAATATGGGCCAGCCCGTCCAATTTGGTGTGGTCGCACCGGAAGGGAAACAAAATCTATTATCAACACTGCAACCTATCACTCGTCAGGGAGCTCAAGCCTATAAGACCCAATACAAAATCAAAAGACCAGGTGATTATTTGTTTTATCTGGAACCGGCGCCTTACTGGGAGCCGGCCGAAGGCAAAATGATCATTCACTACACAAAAGTCGTCGTGGATGCCTACGGGATGGAGGATAACTGGGATGCCAAAATAGGATTACCTGTTGAAATAAATCCGTTAACCCGCCCTTTTGGTCTGTGGACCGGGAATGAATTTCGCGGCGTGGTCACCCATCATGGTCAACCCGTTGCTTTTGCAGAAGTTGAAGTGGAATGGATCAATGATGGTTCAGTCACGCCTCCTTCCGATCCCTACAAAACCCAAGTCATTAAAGCCGACGCTAACGGAACATTCAGCTATGCCATGCCACACTCCGGCTGGTGGGGATTCGCAGCGTTGATCGATGGAAAACCGATGAAAAACCCTAATGGTAAAATGGTCCCCACCGAACTGGGGGGTCTAATCTGGGTGAAAACCCGAGACATGAAATAGAGGGGAACATGGCACATATTCCAGAAGGCGTCTTGTCGACCCCCGTATTGGTCACCGGAGCGGTGGTGACCGTCGTTGCCATGATTTATGCGATCAAACGCATGGATTATGACCGTCTACCACAAACTGCGGTACTCGCAGCCACCTTTTTTGTGGCCTCGCTGGTTGCGTTTCCCGTAGGGCCAAGTAGCGAACATTTACTCTTAAATGGGCTTATGGGATTAATTTTAGGTTGGATGGCCGTTCCGGCACTCCTGGTCGCGCTGGCTTTGCAAGCCCTGTTTTTCGGATTCGGCGGCCCATTCGTCTTAGGCGTCAATACACTCGATATGGCCCTCCCCGCCATTATCTGTTACTACGGGATTGGACCACTACTTCGGCGTGCTATCGTATCTGGAGCCGGGAAAAAAATCTTCTTTCTGATCGGGGGATTAGCCGGTCTAGTCGGCGTTTTTCTAACCGGAGTCATGGTTTGTGTCGTGCTTGTTCTCAGTGGCCCAGAATATTATTCCGCCGGAAAAGTCATTTTGATCACCTATATTCCGTTGATGCTGATCGAAGCGGTCGTTACCGCCATTGTCATCCAGTTTATCGCCCAGGTATCCCCAGAACTCCTACTGGATGGACGTCAGCGTATTGAAACCAAGGTATCTACCGATGCAACCCATTAAATTCAGTTTAGGGATCACCCTATTGTGGCTATTGCTCGCCCCTGTGGCACATGCACATTTACTAAAAGTATTCGCCTGGCGTGATGGACAAGCCATTGTCGGTAATGCCTATTTTTCGGGTGGAGTTCCCGCTCAAGGCGCCAATATTCGTCTGCAAAATAAAGCAGGTGTAGACATCGCTACCGGTCACCCCAATACCAAAGGCGATTTTCGGCTCGAAATTCCTACTGGGAAAATTGCTGTGACCGTTGTAGCTGATACCCATGATGGACATATTGCCCACTGGGATCTCAGTGCGGCAGATAGCGATACCACAACGGAAGCACCATCGACAACGCGTCACAACACCCCGAAAGCTACATCAGCCAGCCCGGCCGCTCTTGATCCGACTCAACTTAAAAACCTGATTTCACAAGCGGTTGCCGAACAAATTGGACCACTGCGAATGGAATTAAGTAAAGATGCAGGAGCATTTCGATTCTCTGATATTCTGGGAGGGATCGGGTATATCTTTGGTCTGGCGGGGATTTGTTTCTGGCTAAAAAGTCGTAAACAGGCCAAGACATGAGCGAATTTCGCTTTGAAGTTCTCGCCTGCCAACCCGACTGGCTAGCCAAATGCGATCCTAGAGCCCGACTCCTGACCATGTTCGTGTTTGTCGCGGTGACGGTTTCACTGACTCAGCTCGGCCCACTACTGAGCATGTTGAGTCTCGCGCTGTTACTGGCCCGAATCGTAAACATCGACTGGCGAGTCATCATCCACAGACTATTGGCTTTCGAAGGATTCATGGTTTTGGTCTTAGTCTTTTTACCTTTTGCCTATCCCGGAGACCCGATGGCTTCTTTATGGGGAATGCATATAAGTGCAAGCGGTATCGAACGCGCTGTAGTGATAGTCCTGCGAGGGAATGCTGTCGTGCTAGCAGTATTGGCTCTCATTGGCACCCTAGAACCCATCATGCTGGGACGAGCTATGGCTCGTTTAGGCGTGCCTAAAAAACTGATCCATTTATTTTTAATGACTGTCCGCTATATTAGTGTTTTATTTAGCGAGTATTCCCGATTACGTACAGCCATGACCGCCCGAGGCTTTCGCGCCCAAGGGAATATGCACACTTGGCGCAGTTTCGGCTGGCTTATCGGGATGTTACTCGTGCGAAGCATGGAACGGGCACAACGGGTACATGATGCGATGCGTTGCCGGGGATTCAACGGTCAGTTTCATCTACTGGAGCAAAGCAACTGGCAACTTCGGGACACCTTGTTTCTGGCTATCTCCGGGAGCCTATGTCTACTTCCTCTCATCTGGCAGGTGTTTGCATGAGTACTTCTAAATCTATGGTAACTTGCACTGCGATTCAGCCAGAAACCTGCATACTGCAAGTCACATCGCTACAATTTGCTTATGCCGATCGCCAGGTCTTAAAGCAGGTTTCGTTTAGTCTTTATGAACATGAACGACTGGCGCTAGTCGGCGGCAACGGGGCCGGTAAATCTACGCTGTTACGACTGCTAGTTGGCTTATCGCCTTGTGGATCGGGAGCCATCACTGGATTTGGGAAACAATGTTCTACCGAAGCCGATTTTCACCGACTCCGGACACAAATCGGCTTTCTGTTTCAGGACTCCGATGATCAATTATTTTGCCCAACCGTCCTTGAAGATGTAGCTTTCGGTCCGCTCAATCTAGGTCAAACCCGGCCACAAGCCATTGCAACCGCCCTGACCACACTTCGACAACTTGGGCTGGAAACCTTTGCTGACCGGGTCACTTATCGGCTGTCCGGTGGTGAAAAACGCATGGTCGCACTGGCGACGGTGTTAGCGATGGAGCCTCGGATCCTCTTGTTAGATGAGCCCACAAATGGACTGGATACCCAAGCTGAAGAACGGCTACTCTCACATCTGGAAACACTCGATCAAGCGATGATTATCGTGTCTCATGATCAACGGGTGATTGATCGACTAGCAACCCGAGCCATGGTATTGGAGCAAGGACAGATCAAACCGGCCGTATTGCACCGTCATCCTCATCAACACTCGCATGAACACACGCATATTCATGCGATAACAACAGCAGACACCTCCGAAACAGCCCCCAATGGTCATCATTCTTCGCCCTCCAAATAAACAAAGGGCTTCAGCATCTGAACAGCAAATCGGTTTCGTTGTACTCGATTAAGACCATATTCGTCATATCAACAATATCTGAACGTTAAATTGACGATTTTTGAATTCCGCAATACAATCTTTATAGATCTGATCATTGAACTGGAGGTCCTTGATGAATACACAAATCGTAGCGTCAGAAACGATTGATCAGTTGTTCCCTGAAGTTGATATTTTATCGCCGAGCGGATACTTAACTGCAGTACGCGCAGGCTTGAGTGGCGACAAACTTCGAATCATTACCAAATTCATTGGTGACAGAGAACTGGTGGCTCGGTCTATCGGAAAAGACGCATCCAACCTCAGCCGTAGCTACCGCGTGAAACTATTACCGCCCGCGGTCACCGATAATTTAATTGATACGGTCCGGGTGTATCTGCAAGCGGCGCAGATTTATGACTCAATGGAACTTGCTAAAGAATGGATGAATAGCCCGATCCCATCTTTAGGTGGCGAGATTCCAGCAACGCTCCTGGATACGCACGCCGGGCGCGAACTGGTGCGCCAAACGCTGCGGAAGATGGAATATGGTGAGTACGTCTGATGAAACTTTATCGTGTCACTAACGAACGCTTTGCGGATGTATTCAGCGGTTTGGGGGCAAGTTTTAAAGATGGCGCTCGTTGGAATTCACCGGGAATACCGGTCATTTATTTTGCCCTCGATATGGCGACCGCGATGCTGGAAGCAGCAAATTACCACACCTCGCCCAGGCTCATCCCGCCGTCACACTGCAAAGCAATTTATACAGCTGATGATAGTATCCGTATCGAGTACTTTGACAGTTCTCAGTTGCCCAGCGATTGGAACAAAATGCCCTATCCCACATCCACGCAAAGAATTGGCGATGCTTTTCTAAACGCCGGAAAATCTGCACTGCTTTACGTTCCAAGTGCCGCAGTTAATCTGTCATCAGAATATGCTATCGCTCTTGCAAATCCACACCACGATGACATCAAACATAAACTCGTGCTCACCGATACACTCAAACCAGTCTACTCAGCGCGGATGTTCTCGGGGATTTAAAACCAAACGGAACACAGACAAGCTCTCCATCAAAAGTGGTTTCATCGTTTATGCGATTGACTCACTCCCAAGTTCTGCCAAGCAGGCTACAAGGGGAATATTTAACACTTTAATTCAGACTCTCACGTGAGCTCTTCAGTTTAAGCCATTGTTATTTTATCCTTAAGATTGGCGGTCGTCGCGAATTGTCCATCCACAGTAATCACAATCGCTTCCATCCCTTCAATTTTATTCACGGCATCTAAAATAGAGGTAGGATCCAATCCAAAAAGTCGCGTGGTATAGATATCACACATCAAGGATTCATCGGCAATGATGGTCAGAGAAGCCACATTATTGTCAACCGGATACCCTTTGTGGCTATCAAAAATATGATGGTACTGATGCCCACAATGCTCCAAGGTCCGTTCATAGATCCCTGAAGTCACCACCGATTGATTTCTTATGGCAACTTTGGCCACACAGTGGCCTCGTGGCAAAAAAGGATTTTGGATCCCCACCGCCCAATCTGGATTTTTTTTAGGTGATTCACCATAAACCAGTAAATTGCCACCTATATCAATCAGGGCCGAAACCGGATCTTTTTCCTTAAAAAAATCCATGACCCTATCGCTGAAATATCCTTTAGCAATAGCCCCTAAATCTATTTCTAGACCTTCTCGAGCAAAGAACACCGATTGTTGCTCATCATCCAGAATAATATCGGCAGGATCGAGACGCTCCAAAACCTGACGGATTTCTTCTGGGCGAGGCACTCTGGCCTCTTCAAAACCAATACGCCAGAGCTTAATTAAAGGACCGATGGCAATATTCAAAAAACTATTGGGCTCAAGACTATGCGCCTTTCCTATCCGGATTAATTCATACAACTCCGGATCCACAACAACCGCTCGCTTCGCTGCATTTTTTTTCAAAGCAAACAACTGAGACTGATCACTATTAGCGCTAAAAACCTGTTCATAATGCCTTAACATGGCACATGCCTCAGCAAGCCATTGCTCCGCCTGATGCCCTTTAAAATAAAGACGGATCTTCGTTCCCATCAGCTCGATCACTTGATGACCTTCAGTCATGTATGCTCCTTTCATCGCATTAATACTGGACTATATCTTTGTAACGCAGAAATGAATCCAATAAGCCTCGGTCCAGAGCTGACAACTTGCGGTCACATCGGTAGGCAATAAAGTAATCTAAATATAATTGTTCAATCGGCAATGGATAGATATTGTATTTGCAAGGGCATGGCTCAACGATCAAACTTTTAGGCACAAAAGTAAGGCCAACATCAGCCATCGAAAGGCGTTTTACGGTTGAAATTTCACTGCTTTCAATCACGATAGTGGGCTTAATTTTATAAATGCCCAACAAATGATCCACCTGCGATCGAATAGCCGACCCTCTGGTGGTTAACACCAGTTTTTGCCGCAATAAATCTTCGATGGCCAAACGGCCGGGAGCAATGGTGGCGGTATTATCTCGATAAAGCTCGCAAGATTTGGGGATGATCGCAAGATACCCATGCCTTCCCCAAGAAACAGTCAGAAGATTAGGCGCAATATGGCTTGAATTCTGGCCTATAAAAAAGTCCACTTCCCCTTTTAAAAGCCGCTTCTCATTATTCTCCGGTATATCTTCCACTAACTCTATTTGACATTCCGGATAGAGACGCAAAAAATTAGGCAAAAACAATGGGATAAGATAAGTACCGATACTGGATAAAACGCCGATTTTTAATGTCTTCTTGCCCATGTCGGTAATCGCGGTAATTTGCCGACGCATATTGGCGTGAACCGTCTCCAAAGAGCCAAGATAATCATAATAAATTTTGCCCTGTTCCGTTAACCGGTAAGGCAGTTCACTACGATTAATGATCTGACAGTGCAGCTCTTTTTCAATACGTTTGATCACTTGGGTCAGATAAGGTTGAGAAATATAGAGAGACTCAGCCGCCTTACTGTAATTGCTAAATTTGAGCAACGCATCAATAAAATAGAGGGTATTTTGAGTGTGATATTTTGACATTTTCCGACCTGCCTTCCCCTTTATCTCTACATCATAACAAATTACTTATAAGGTGCGAATAACTAGCTATTAGATAGCCTTTTCGGACTGTGTTAAAACAATATCCAGATACCCATTATGGTTTTACAGCATAGGATCCTCCGATATGAACTACTTAGCTATTGTTGGCACCAATTCAGACGTGTCAACAAACCGCATGTTATTGCAATTCATGAAAGAGCATTTTAAAGACGAAGCCCAAATCGAGCTCTATGAAATCAAACAACTACCGGCTTTTTACGAAGTAGAAGAGAGCCAGGTGCCTGAAGCCGTCGACGCTCTTTCGACAAAAATCCAGCAGGCTGACGGCGTCATTATTGCAACGCCCGAATACGATCATGCCATTCCGGCCGTATTGAAGAGTGCATTGGAGTGGATCAGTTATACCAGTCAAGCTCTCATCGATAAGCCGGTGTTGATTGTCGGAGCTTCTCACGGTGCATTAGGTTCTTCACGGGCCCAAGCTCAACTTCGCCAAATTTTGTATTCCCCAGAATTAGCCGCACGGCTGATGCCAAGCAGTGAGTTCTTACTTGGAAAATCACAAGCCGCCTTTAATGCCAAAGGGGCTTTAATCGATGCAGATAAGCAGGCAGAACTCGATGAAATATTTAGAGAATTTGTTCTATTTACCGGCCTTATTACAAAACTCTTATCAAACAAAGCTGGCATAAAAAAAGACAAAAAATACGTTTGGCAAACACAGGAGGCATAAAAAATGAAATTTACAGCACTCGTCGGAACAACGTCTCCCAAGTCCTACAACCGGACTTTACTTCAATTTATGCAAACTCATTTTCAAGCCACCGCAGAGATCGAGTTGTTAGAAATCAATGATGTCCCGATGTTTAATCAGGACCAACCCTCCAATAACGCACAGCTCTTAGAGATCCATGAAAAAATCATGGCCAGCGATGGCGTTATTATTGCGACACCGGAATATAACCACTCGATTCCCTCTAGCCTAAAAAGTGTGCTGGAATGGCTCAGCTACGAGCTCCATCCACTCGATGGCAAACCCGTGATGATCTTGGGTGCATCTATCGATGCTCAAGGCTCATCTCGCGCACAGCTACACCTGCGACAGATCTTGGATGCCCCCGGAGTGAATGCCAATGTCATGCCGGGCTACGAATTCTTGCTTGGGAATGCCAATCGAGCGTTTGATGAAAAAGGGCAGCTCAACAACGAAGAAACCGTCGACTTTTTAGACATCTGTTTCTTACGCTTCATGCGTTTTGCCAAAATTTCAAACCAATTAAACGAAGAAGAAGCGTTTTCATTTACACCGGGCACTTATGAAGTTCACGCACTAGGTCATGGGGGCGCGCTACCCATGAAAGTGGCCTTCAGCGAGAAGAAAATTGAACGCATCGATATCGATACCAGTCGTGAGACCGAAGGTCTAGCAGACGTCGTATTTGTCCGAATTCCAAATAAAATCATCGAAGGTCAAACACTCAATGTGGATGCCTTATCGGGTGCC
This sequence comes from Celerinatantimonas marina, assembly GCF_046054165.1. NCBI lineage: Bacteria > Pseudomonadati > Pseudomonadota > Gammaproteobacteria > Celerinatantimonadaceae > Celerinatantimonas > Celerinatantimonas marina. The sequence continues at coordinate 48,565 of NZ_JBFNXK010000006.1, forward strand.
TCGGAAACAAGTCACGCGGTTCTTGATGGTGTAGCGAAAGCGGTAAAATTAGCAGGGGTTAACCCTGATATCTTAAGAAAGCGGCCCAAACCTGCGAGCAGCCTAAATAAAGAGGACGAAGAGTACACTTGTGATGTTGTGGTCATCGGCGGAGGTGGTGCAGGCCTAAGCGCAGCAGCCACCGTGCTCCAACAAGGCAAGAGTGCCATCGTGCTCGAAAAATTCCCGGCTCTGGGGGGCAACACGATCCGTTCCGGTGGTCCAATTAATGCCGCAGACCCCGAATGGCAACATAGTTTCGATGAAAATCCAGGTGAAAGGCATACCCTTGAAACACTCATGAACACGGCGGAGAGCGACATTCACGCCGAGTATTTAGAAGATTTCCGCGCTCTAAAAGACGAATTTGCCAACTACCAAGCCCAATTTGGTAAAGGGAAAGGCTATCTATTTGATTCTCCCCTGCTACACAGAATGCAAACTTACTTCGGTGGGAAACGGACCGATCTTCAAGGCAACGCCATCTATGGCCAATACGATTTAGTCAAAATTTTAACTGACCGTGCGTTAGAAAGTGTGAAATGGTTAGAAGATATCGGCGTCGAATATGACAAAGAAAGCGTTTGTGCCCCCGTGGGTGCCCTATGGCGCCGTGGTCATAAACCCATCAAAAAATATGGGACGGCCTTCATTCTTGCATTAAGCCAATACATTGAAAAAATGCACGGCACCATCATCACTGATAGTCCAGCCAAAGAATTTCTGATCGACAATGGTGAAATCAAAGGGATCATCGCATCCGGGGTAAACGGTCAAAAAATTACCGTTCATGCGAAAGCCGTAGTCTTGGCGAGCGGCGGCTTTGGAGCCAACACCAAGATGTTGCAACAATACAATACCTACTGGAGTAACATTGCTGACGATATCAACACCACCAACTCATCCGCAATGACGGGGGATGGTATTATCCTTGGTCAATCCGTGGGGGCGAGCTTAGTCGGGATGGGATTTTCTCAGATGATGCCGGTCGCCGACCCCATTACCGGAGAGCTGTTCAGCGGAATTGTGGTTCCACCAGAGAACTTCATCATTGTGAATACTCAGGGGAAACGATTCATCAATGAATTCGCGGGGCGTGACGTATTGACCAAAGCCGCCTTGGCCGAAGGGGGGCTCTTCTATCTGATTGCCGATGATGAAATCAAAAAACATGCGGTCAATACCAGCCAAGAAAAGCTAGATCAGCAAGTTGAAGCAGGAACGCTCTACAGAGCGGATACGCTGGAAGAGCTAGCGGTTAAAGTGGGGATGGATCCTGACGTGCTCGTGGATACTATTAGCAAATATAACAGCTATGTTGAGGCCGGATACGATCCCGAATTCCACAAAGATACCTTTAGCTTGAAGGTGGAAAAAGCACCATTTTATGCCACACCTCGCCATCCGGCGGTTCACCATACGATGGGCGGTTTAAAAATTGATACCGCCACGCGGGTTCTGGATGAAAATAATCAACCCATCAAGAATCTCTATGCAGCCGGGGAAGTCGCAGGTGGCATCCACGCCGGGAACCGCCTTGGAGGTAACGCCTTGACGGATATCTTTACCTTTGGCCGTATTGCAGGTCAAACCGCACTTACAGAAATGGACTAAACCATCTCGTGATGTAGAAAATGAATCATCATTAATCAAAAAGACCGAGGCTCCTTTGCATAAAGGAGTCTCTTGCTCAAGCTCCCTTGAGCCATCTTTTGCGATGTTATCCATAATCTGGATATAAAAAATGAATTCAAATCGAATCCTCTTCAATTGAAGATAGCTGATGACAGATCTTTTGGCATGAATTCAATACAGCTTGCGCTAACGTGTCATTACTTAATGCTCGAGCGATAGCAACGCCCCCGATTAAAAGAGCAGAAATGGCATACGATTTTTCTTGACTATCAATACGCTGACTACGCCCAATTAAATCCGCAAATCCCGTAAAAGTATGGGTATAAACATCTCTGATTGCTTTTTCTTTGGTTGCAACATCAGTGGATAAAAAAGCCAGTGGGCAGGATGCCTTATCAAGCTTTACATGTTCCATACTCAGATAATTTGTAAAAACTTGATCGAGATTTTCATCCCCATGCTGATTCATACTGTTTTTTGCAGCTTGTTGTATAGCCTCAGCATACAGTTGATTTTTAGATGAAAAATGAGAATAAAAGCCACCATGAGTTTTACCTGCATCTTTCATTACATCACCAATAGAAATCCGCTCATAGCCATAAGCCGTAAAGAGTCGAGCGGCACTTTCTAATATTTTTTTTCTGCTTTCTGCCTTTCTTTCTTTTGGCCACGACATCATTGATCTCCTTTCAAAATATTATGTTGAACATATTGTGAGGCAATTTAGGCTATGAGTGAACGGGATCCTCATCGATAAGGAATAAATATGTCGTCAGAAAACTATAATATTCACCACGGAACCCACTATTCCGTATTCCAAATTCAAGATATGGCTGATTTAAGCAGCTGTACATTTACTCATAAAAGTATTCCGGCCACCGCCTCTGGCAAATTATTTTTAAGTCAGATTTTGAATTGCACAGGCTCAATTATTTCCTTAAATCTGCTCGCGCCACATACCTCTATGCCTTTCTTTCATCGCCACGTCAATAATGAGGAGGTGTACCTATTTATAAAAGGAAATGGGCAATTTCTGATTGATGAAGAAACCATTCCAATTAAAGAAGGAACAGCATTACGAATATCACCTAATGGAGCTCGAAGCTGGCGCAACCAATCCAATGAAATTTTATATTACATTGTGATTCAAGGGCCTTTAAATTCATTCCCTTTAGGACAAACCATCGAAGATGGTCGAATAGTCACACAATGAAAGTGAAGTCATCAACGTGACAACGGGGAGATTTTATTGTTCTACAACAGCATCAAACCACTTGCCCGGCGGCCCAGCCGCTGCTCCAGGCCCATTGAAAGTTATAACCCCCGAGCCAACCCGTCACATCCACCACTTCACCGATAAAGTAAAGCCCAGGGATGTTTTTGCATTCCATCGTTTTAGAGGAAAGCTCGTCGGTATCTACACCACCCAAAGTAACTTCTGCCGTTCGATAACCTTCGGTACCATTGGGCTTTAGTTCCCAATGATTCAGCTGTTCGGCCAGCTGCTCGCGCCGTTTCAGCGGTAGTTGGCCAATTGCGGTATCGGCAATATCGGTCTCCAACCAGATATCGACAAATCGTTTCGGTAACTTTTCGCTCAGCAATTTACGTAGGCTGACACGTGGACGATCCCGTGACAAAGTTTGCAACCAATCCCCCGCTTTCACGTCAGGGAGAAGATTGATCCAAACCGGCTCGCCGGCCTGCCAAAAACTAGAAATCTGTAAAATAGCCGGTCCCGATAAACCGCGATGGGTAAACAGCAAGCTTTCCCGAAACCTCATTCCTGAGAGACTGTGAACTTCACAGGCCACACTAACGCCGGAGATCTGTGCAAAACGCACTTTATCTTCGGCATGCAGTGTAAAAGGCACGAGACCGGCTCGGGTTGGATAAACATGCAGCCCGAACTGTTCCGCCAGTTGCAACCCCAGCGGAGTAGCGCCTAGTTTCGGCATCGATAAGCCACCGGTTGCCACAACCAGTGACAGACACTGCAATTCACCCGCACTGGTCTGGATCAGAAAACCAGTATCGGTTCTTATGACTTTCAGAACTTCAGTGCGCAGTTGCAGATTGGCTCCCGACCATGAAAGTTCGGTCATCAGGATTTCTAACAGATCTTTAGCGCTCTCATCACAGAACAACTGCCCGAGTGTTTTCTCGTGATAATTCAGTCCGTGGCGTTCCACCAGCTCGATAAAATCATGGGCACTAAAGCGGCTGAGTGCCGATTTAACAAAATGGGAATTGTGGCAGATATAAGCATCGGGTTGGGCATGAGTATTAGTAAAGTTACAACGACCACCGCCCGAAATGAGAATTTTGCGACCTGCTTGTTTGGCATTATCGAGCAGCAACACCCGTCGGCCACGGTAGCCTGCCTGCGCCGCACACATTAATCCGGCGGCACCAGCACCGATAATCACAACATCCCATGTTTGCATTGAGCCACCTCATTTCCAAAAATCGCCCGATCATACCGATTTTTCAACAAAAAGCCTAAAAAATGCAGTGATGTCAGCCAGATTTGATGAAATTGATAGGGTTAAAACGAGAAAAGCGAGAGAAGCTAATGCTTCCCCCGCTTTCTGTCGGTCAACAAAGGTCAGATGTTATCTCTTTCCATATCACGCTATCCCTGCGCGATGATTTAACTCTAGTCCTGTCGATTCGCCGAAGCAAATTTCACGGGGGATTTTGTCGTAGAAATTAGAAGTGAATCACCCTTTTATGACTAAACGCTATCATATCCATACGAATTGCCCCTAAAGGCTATTGAACGTTCATGCTTATATTTTATTTCAATGACCCCCATGTTGAACAAAAGGCGACCGGTGATGCCTCATGAGTTCAGCGAACAGGGCTCGACACCGTTCAAGATGCTGTATGGAACCCGCAGGGTGATACTAAGCTTGCCTCTCGATCCATGCTTTCAATTGCTGAGCACTTTGTTCAACCAAGGTATTTAAATGGGTCTTGCCCAGCATTCGTAACCCTTGTAAATGGGTCAACACAAACGCACTTAATGCCTCTCGTGTTTCACCTTCCCATCCCAGCAGTGCAAACTGCTCCATAATAATATGCTCTAACGTTTGCATTTGAGCCCGGCACATCTGCTGCACAATGTCATCTTCAGCCGCACATTCAAGAAGTGCACTTTGGATCAAGCAACCTTGCGGCTGTGTTTTGACCCGAGCCAAAAAGCTGTCCACTAAATTGTGAAGAGCCTGCAACGGACTATCACTGTGATCGATAATCTGTCGCCAAAGCGCCTCGGAACGTTGTTGATAGCGATCGAGAACCAAATGATACAACGCCTGCTTATCGCCAAAACTGTGATAAATACTAAATCGATTGAGTCCCAGATGTTGTTCCAGATCTCGAATCGATGTGCTTTCAAACCCCTGTTGCCAAAACAGCTGCATTGCTTCATCCAGTTTTTGTTCACGATCAAATGAACATGGTCTTGCCATTTTGCATTCCTAAAAAATCATTCTTGACTGATCGTTTAGATATTGTCTTTAATATGTAACATATTACAAACAATATGGCACGTAAAACGATGAAGCTCTATGAAATGCCTATCACACCCAACTGCCTCCGGGTAAATTTATTTATCCGCGAAAAAGGCATTGAGATCGACAGAGAACAGCTTGATGTTCGTGCTGGAGATAATTTAACCGCAGCCTTTCAGGCTAAAAGTATCAACGGGCTAGTGCCAGTACTGGAGTTAGACTCGGGGGAATATCTCTGTGAATCGGTGGCGATCTGTCGCTATCTCGAAGCACTCCATCCAACACCTAATTTGTTCGGTATCGGTGGTGAAGAGCAAGCCCGGATCGAAATGTGGCAACGGCTAATCGAGTTTCAGGGCATTATTCTGGTGGCCCAAGCCGTTCGAAATCTAAAAAAAGTGTATCAAGATCGAGAAAACTGCATTGAAGACTGGGGACATGAAGCATTATCACGTTTTCGGACCTTACTCCCCAAACTGAACACGCGCCTCTCGCAAAGCTCTTATTTAGCGGGCGAGCGCTTTACGATTGCCGATATTAGTGCCTTCGTCATGCTAAAAATGGCCTCCGTGTTAGATATCCACGTTGATCATCGGCTGCCGGCATTAGCGCACTGGCAAGCTCAAATAGCTCAACGCCCGGCGTTTCAGAGTTAAAGAACGGCAACACATCACCATCTAGGCTCGAATGGGGTTGAAAAATCCCACATTTTAAATCTTATCGAGGAAAACAGATGATCTCTCTTTACACAGCGGCCACACCAAACGGCTTTAAAGTCTCTATTGCCCTTGAAGAAATGGGGTTGGAGTATCAAGTTCACCCGATTAATTTACGCCAAAATGAACAAAAACAACCGGAATTTCTGGCGATTAATCCGAATGGTCGGATCCCCGCCATCGTCGATCATGACCATGATGATTTCTGTGTTTTTGAAAGTGGAGCCATCTTGTTGTATCTGGCCGAACGCAGTGGACAATTATTACCGACCGATCTGAAACAACGCAGCATTGTCACACAATGGCTGATGTTCCAAATGAGTGGCGTCGGGCCGATGATGGGTCAGGCGAATGTCTTCTATCGCTATTTTCCAGAGAAAATACCAGCGGCGATCGCGCGTTATCAAAACGAAAGTCGTCGCTTATTTGAAGTACTGGATCACCGATTAAGTGAAGTCGAATATCTGGCAGGAGACTATTCTATCGCCGATATTGCGACCTGGCCGTGGGTTCGAATTTATGAGTGGAGCGGTGTGAGTATTGATGGGTTGGATCACCTGCAACGTTGGCATCAACAGATGGCGGCCAAACCTGCTTGCCAAAAAGGATTGTTGATCCCGGAACAACCGCCAGAAAGCGATGAAGAAAAAGCCAAAGGCACACAAAAGATGATCACGCAGTAATCCCCCAAAAGTGTCGGGAATCACTCCATTGATGCGGTACTAGTGAAACGCGCCTGAACGGGCGCGCTTTCATCCATGCTTGAAGTTTGGGTATGGCTACTTACAAGTGCGATAAATAAATATCGAATCGGTGACTTTTGGTTTTCAATTCGGCCTGCGGTTTTTCACCCGCTAACCAGTCCGCATAATTCGGACGTTTCACCACAATTCGTCGAGCGCCGGTTTGCCGCGCCGCAGCAAGCAAACCATCGGCATCATCATCGCCGCCCACCAACATTTGAAACAATCGCATCTCTTTTTTGACCTGTGCCGATTTTTTCTTATGCGGATACATCGGGTCCAGATACACCGCATCCACGCCTTGCCCTAACTCACTCAACCTGTCCAAACTGCTGGCATAGTGCAGACTCATCAACTGATCCACCCAAGCCAATTCACCGTTAAGACGGGCCCGTGCTAAACCATCGGCGAGCAGCGCCGCGACCGGAGCACAGCGCTCGATCATTCGCACTTCACATCCGAGCGATGCAATCACAAAGGCATCCCGGCCCAGTCCTGCCGTGGCATCTAAGACGACCGGCCGCCAGCCTTTTTTGATCCCCAACGCTTTGGTCACCGCTTCGGCACCGCCCTGCTTGCGCCGGTATTCACTGCGGCCATGCCCAAAATCCACCTGCACGCCACCCAGCTTAGGTTCATCCGCCAGCTTTAACGCTAATCCTTCCGCACTATATTCCAAATAAAGACCCACAACAGGGGCCCGGGATATCATCGGTAATTGAAAATCTTGACTCATCGAAGTTGCAGTCATTTTTAAAAATGACTCGCTACAGAGCAACGGAATCACGGCATACCCTCGCAGAAACAATTGTCCGCAGTGTATACGCTTGACGAAAAGCCAACAAGTTTAATGGGGAAGATGCTCAATGGGCATCGGTTTATCGATATAATAGCCTTGCGCAAAGTCGACCCCGATTTCAGTAAGACATTGCATCGCCGCTTCATTTTCTACAAATTCAGCAATCGTTTGTTTACCCAGCACATGTGCCACTTCGTTGATCGACTTCACCATGGCCAAGTCCATGGCATTTTCGGGAAGCTCCCGGATAAATAAGCCATCGATTTTAAGAAAATCAATCGGGAGTGTTTTCAGATAGCCAAATGACGAAAGTCCCGAACCGAAATCATCTAAAGCAATTTTGCAGCCCATGCTTTTAATCTCACTAAAAAATTGGGTGGCCACCTGAATATGACTAATGGCGACCGTTTCGGTCGTTTCAAAACAAAGTTTGTGAAGCGGAATCGATAGTCGTTGCAGACGGGACAATAACCAATTCACAAATTCATGATTGCTTAAAGATAACCCCGATAGATTAATCGAGCACAATGACAACTGCGCCACATGCGCGGGATGGGCTTCCAGCCAGTCGAAAATTTTATTAATGATCACCATGTCGACCCGATCCGCTAAATTGTAATGCTCAGCCACCTGCAAAAAAATACCGGGAGCAATCAGGATCCCCTGTTTATCCTGCATTCGGGCCAGAACTTCATAATGTAAACCAGGCTCATCATGAGTAACGGCGACAATGGGCTGTGCATACAAGACGAACCGCTCTTCCCGGATGGCTTGTTGGATCGGCTCAACCCAACGCATTTTATCCTGCCGCTCAATAAGCTGCTCATCATCTAATTCAAAAACATGTAGCCGATTTCGCCCCTGCTCTTTTGCGGCATAACAGGCACTATCCACCTCCGCCATCACTCGATATTTTCCACCGGAATTACTATCAACCATATTCAGGCCAATACTCCCGGCCAGATTAAAAATCTTGTTTTCCCAGTGGAAATTGAACGCGGCGATATTACGAACCAATAACTGCCCGATCCTACGAGCATCTTCCAATGTAATCTCCGGCAATAGAATGCCAAACTCGTCTCCCCCCAAACGGGCCAGTACTGCATTTTGAGGGAGTGTATTAATTAATAACAGGGCGGTATGCTTGAGAACCTGATCACCAGCCAGATGTCCTTGTGTATCATTAATGACTTTAAACTGATCCAAATCCAGAAACATCAGGGCATGCTTCTTGCCGTTCTGTGCGGATTCCAAAAAAATTTCCAACTGCTGTTCAAAATAGCTTCGGTTATACATCCCAGTGAGAAAATCATGGCTCGCCTGATACGCCAGCTCCTCTGTTAATCGTCGTTTCTCTGTAATATTTTCGCCGACTAATAAAAAATCATGGCTATTGGGCAGTTTACGAATCGACTCATTAAACCAGATATGTTTTCCCGTACAATGCAGATAACATAAATCCCGGCTATAAACCTGCCCGGATTCCGCATGTTGCAGGTAATCCATAAAAGTGCTCCGGAGCTCGGGATCAGCATAAAAATTCCCCCAAACGTTGCCCTCCAGGTCACGGGCTTCCCGTCCCAACTCAACACTCGCCTGACGGTTACAGCGCACCGTCATTCCCAAATTATTGATACGACACAATAACAGCGGATTTTCTTCAAATAATGTCCAAAACTCCAGCCGACTCTGCTCCAATTGCTGACGAGCCGCATGTAACCGATTAATATTACGGCCTTCAACCAAAATCTGTTGCAATTGCTGATGCTCATCCAATACCGGCTGAAATGACACGTCAATAAAATGATGTTTGTTATAGTCATCCATGAATTCAACATTAGCCCAGCCCACAGCCCCCTGTTCAGCCAGTTCCAGCGCTGCTTTTAATTTACTCCGCAGCTCCACCTGTGCCTGAAACACTTCGATATCACAAAAATAAGCCCCCTGGAGTTCTTCAAACGTTTTGTTCAGCAATTGCTCCGTCGGCTTATTCACAGCGATGATGACGCCATTGCGATCTAAAACCGTAGCATATTGAAAAGATTGGTTAAAAAAAGACTGAAAACCAGCCTGAGACTCGGCTAACTGTTGATAGGCCTGTTTGCGGCGCCACATTTGCCACCCGGCAAAAATACAAACGAGTCCCGTAAAGATCCATAATCCAATTATCATTTAGGAAATCCTTTGATCGCCTGAACCGCTCACTTCTGGAAACTCAAACGGCCATCGTTACTCTTAATCAGGATTCATTCATGGTTGGATATAGCCGGATCCAACCACTTTCTTACGGGTCACTCAATGCTGAGTGACATCACTCCAATAACACTTTCCCAATAGCAAAAATCTGGATGTCCATGATCAACATGAGTCGCGCATCATCCCGTTATTGAAATAACGAACGAGACCCTAACTGGTTATCTACAATACAATTCAGTATTGTTACCATAGTACATAAACCATCAAAAAAGTAAGAACAGCTTGGTTATTCCATTTATTCAGGCCACAAAGACGACCACGATATGAGCCAATGGGACTTTTTAATTGTAGGTAGTGGGTTATACGGTGCGGTATGTGCCCAACAACTCTCTAGCCGCGGATATCGCGTCAAAGTCATCGAACAACGTGATCATATCGCGGGAAATATCTATACCGAAAACAAAGAAGGCATTGCCATCCACCGCTATGGCGCGCACATTTTTCATACCAGTGATGCAGCCATCTGGGATTACGTGCAACAATTTGCCCAGTTCAACCGTTTTACCAATTCGCCACTAGCCAATTTCAGAGGCAAACTCTACAACCTGCCTTTTAATATGCACACTTTCTATCAGCTCTGGGGGGTGACGACACCCCAGCAAGCCTTGCATAAATTAGAGCAACAACGAGCCGAAATGCAGGGGAAAACCCCAACGAATCTTGAAGAACAAGCACTGGCATTGGTGGGCCGGGATATTTATGAAACCCTGATTAAAGGATATAGCGAAAAACAGTGGGGACGTCCGGCCTGTGAATTACCGGCGTTTATCATTCGCCGACTGCCGCTGCGATTCACGTTTGATAATAATTATTTCAGCGATCATTTTCAGGGGATCCCGGTGGATGGTTACACCGCTCTGGTACAAAACATGCTGGAAGGGATCGACGTTTCACTCAACTGTGATTTTTTTGATGCCTCATCACAGTGGGCCTTACAGGCTAAACACATTATTTATACCGGCCCAATCGATCGCTATTTTGGGTATCAATTAGGTCATCTGGGCTATCGGTCATTACGCTTTGATCTCAAACGCTTTGATACCGCCAATGTACAAGGTAATGCGGTCATCAACTATACTGATCCTGAAACGCCTTACACGCGCACCATCGAACATAAGCATTTTGCTCAGGTCTCGACCTCTCACAGTTACCTCACTTATGAATATCCCCAAGCCTGGCAACCCGGCACTGAACCCTATTATCCCATTAATGATGAACCAAATATGGCTTTATATAAACGCTATCGGGAACTCGCTCGGGCGCTGCCCCAAGTTCATTTTGGCGGGCGCTTAGGTCAGTATCGGTATTTCGACATGCATCAGGTGATCGCCGCCGCACTTCACTATTGCCAGCAATTTACTGCGGTATCCCGTTATTGATGACCAAGATAAATTGCTATTAAAGCAGCGGCCCTTTAAAATTTACTCAGATTCGAATCTTAAGGACACTTCAGATGATTATTGTTACCGGAGGGGCTGGTTTTATCGGCTCAAATATTGTCAAAGCGCTGAATGATGAAGGCTACGAAGATATCATTGTGGTCGATGATCTCACTGACGGCACTAAATTCGTCAATTTGGTCGATCTCAAAATCGCAGATTACTTGGATAAAGATGAATTCATTGCCCGTATTATCTCCGGTGAAGATTTAGGTCCTATCGAAGCCGTTTTCCATGAAGGGGCTTGCTCAGCCACAACCGAGTGGGATGGGAAATTCATGATGGAAAATAACTATGAATATTCCAAAGAGCTGCTGCATTACTGTTTAGATCGGGAAATTCCATTTTTATATGCGTCTTCGGCCGCCACTTATGGCACTACAGAAACTTTCGTTGAAGATCCTTCCTGTGAAGGTCCATTAAACGTTTACGGCTATTCCAAACTGCAATTTGACAACTATGTCCGTCGAATCTGGCCCTCGATCCAATCTCAGGTCGTGGGTTTTCGTTATTTCAACGTATATGGCCCACGCGAACAACACAAAGGCAGCATGGCCAGTGTCGCTTTCCACCTCAATACTCAGATCCATAAAGGTGAAAATCCTAAATTGTTTGAAGGCGTGGATGGTTACGCAAACGGCGGCCAACTGCGAGATTTTGTCTATGTCGGTGATGTCTGTGCCGTAAATCTGTGGTTCTTCAAACATCCGCAGCAATCCGGTATTTTCAACTTAGGCACCGGTCGTGCAGAACCATTCCAGGCGGTAGCCGAAGCGGTGGTCCATTATCACCAGAAAGGGGAAATCGAGTACATTCCATTCCCGGATCACTTGCGTGGCCGCTATCAGAGTTTTACCCAAGCCAATATCGATAAACTGCGCGCTGCCGGTTACGACAAACCATTTAAAACCGTCGCCGAAGGGGTCGGTGAGTACATGGCTTGGCTCAATCGCAATTAATTAACCATCTTCACGGCAACTACGCCACCGCGTGGTTGCTGTGTCTTGATCGGATCATTGTCTTCATATGAATATCTTAGTGATTGGCCCAGCCTGGGTCGGCGATATGGTCATGTCGCATAGTCTTTATCAGTTACTGCAACAGCGCTATCCGGATGCCCGGATCGACGTGATGGCCCCCGACTGGTGCCGTCCCCTGCTAGAGCGCATGCCTGAAGTCTCTCAGGCGATCCGGATGCCACTCGGCCACGGTGAATTTAACCTGAAAAAACGCTGGAAACTCGGTCGAGAACTCAAAGGCCATTATGACCGCGCCTATATTCTGCCCAATTCGCTCAAATCATCGCTGATCCCATTTTTTGCGCGTGTCCCTTACCGTTGTGGTTGGAAGGGTGAAAGCCGCTATGGCCTACTCAACGATCTGCGATCCAACAAACGTGACTTTACACTGATGGTGGCTCGTTACGCCGCGCTAGCGTTTGATAAATCGGCGATGCGAAGTGATCAAGATCTGCCAGAGATCCCACCGCCCTATCTACAGGTCAACCCTGAGGATGTCACGCTGGTTCTGGAAAAAATGCAGCTCACGACGCAGCGACCGGTGCTTGCCATCTGCCCCGGTGCCGAATTTGGTCCCGCCAAACGCTGGCCGGAAACCCAATATGCGGAAGTGGCTCAACACTGGATCGCTCAGCGTGGCGGTCAGGTATGGATTTTTGGATCGAAAAAAGACCTGCCGGTTGCAGAGCAAATTAAAGCTCATCTTGGAGAAAACCAGCGTACTCATTGCCAGCTGCTCGCGGGACAGACCTCGCTAGGCGAAGCGATCGATTTGATGAGTGTGGCCAGTGCTGTCATCAGTAACGACTCCGGCCTGATGCACATCGGTGCGGCGCTGGGCCGACCGATTGTCGCCATTTACGGTTCCACATCGCCCAATTACACACCGCCGCTAAGTCAAACCGTCGAAATTTTGCATACGGATATCGACTGTCGTCCTTGCTTTAAACGCACCTGCCCACTGGGCCACCTCAAATGTTTAACCGAGTTACCGGCTTCAGGGGCTATCGCCGCTTTAAGCAAGTTAGTTCCTCTGCAGGAGCTCGATTAAGCTGATGATAAAACGAGCGCTCTACGCTATCGCCTATAACTTGTTATTATGCCCCGGGCTGCTCTTCGCCTGTTATAAGCTGTACTGGCCTCGTCAGGGCAAGCGAGCATTTGGCCGCCGCTGGATCGAACATTTTGGCTTTGGCAAACGAACCGAGCCTGTCGATCTTTGGTTTCATGCGGTGTCGGTCGGTGAAGTCATTGCCAGCACGGCCCTGATTAAAGCCACGCTCAAAGCCCGTCCCGATTGGCAGATCTTAGTCACGACCACTACCGCAACCGGGGCTGAAGAGGTAAGAAAACGTTTAGGTGACCGCGTACAACATCGCTTCGCCCCTTTTGATCTATTACCTTGTATTGCCTTGTTTTTACATCGCTATCAGCCACGCCGATTATGGATCATGGAAACCGAGCTGTGGCCAAACTGGCTGTGGCTGGCCAAACGCCGAAACATTCCTACAGCGCTCATCAATGCGCGCATGTCGGAGCGCTCTGCACGCCGTTATCAACGCTTTGCAACCGTCGCCGAATTATTATTCGGTCGACTCGACTGGATTGGAGCGCAATACCCCGATGATGCAAAACGCTTTATTCAAATCGGTGCTAAAGCCCATCAAGTGGCAACCACCGGTTCGATTAAGTTTGATATCACGCTCGATGAATCGCGTATCGGCGCCGCCCGAGCGCAGCGGCATAGTCTCTTCGGCGATCGCCCGGTATTAGCGGCCATTAGTACGCATCGCGGTGAAGATCAGCCGATTTTAGAAATGGCCCATCAGCTGCGCCAAAACCATCCCAAGCTATTGCTGGTGTTAGTCCCGCGCCATCCAGAACGATTCGATGAAGTCGCTCTGTTGGCCTCGCGCTTTGGTCCAATCGTACGCCGTAGCGAAAAGAGTGACGTCTCCGCAAAAACACTCACTTATGTCGGCGATACAATGGGAGAGCTGCTCGATCTGTTAGCCATGAGTGATATTGCCCTTATGGGTGGATCGCTGGAACCTATCGGGGGACATAACTATCTAGAACCGGCTGCGCTAGGCGTGCCTTGTGTCAGTGGCCCATATGATTTTAATTTTAGTGAGATCAGTCAGCAGCTCCAACACGCCGGCGCGCTGGTCGTTGACACCCAAACCGATCAGCTAGCCGAACAAATTGCTCAGTGGCTCAGCCAACGTGAAGCTTATACGCAAGCTTCTAACGCAGCACATCAGGTTGTGACTCGCAATCGGGGCGCCTTACAAAAAACATTGGATCAGTTGCTGCATTATTGAGATAACCACCGAAGTTTATCGACCCGATCAGCGCTATTGAATATTATCTAGGATCTGTTGGACCTAATGAAAAATGAGAGTGTATTGAATGCCTATAACAGCAAATATCATTACTCTGAATGAAGAAAAACATATTAAGGCATGTATCGAATCACTGCAGCCTGTCTGTGATGAAATTGTTGTTGTGGATTCCGGAAGCCATGATGACACCGTTCGTATCGCCGAATCGATGGGCGCTAAAATTGTTCACCAACCTTATCTCGGGGATGGCTTTCAGAAAAACGTGGCACTGGAACATGCTTCCAATGACTGGATCCTCTCGCTGGATGCCGATGAACGTGTCACACCCGGAATGCAGCAAGCAATTCAAAATTTAACGCTTGAAGGTCAAGAACAAACGGCTTTTGCATTTCGCCGCCGGAATATGATCGGCTCGCGCTGGATCAAACACTGTGGCTGGTATCCGGATTATTGTGCCCGGCTCTACAATCGAAAATTCGTTAAATTTAAAGAAGTAAAGCAACACAGTAGCCTTGATACCGCCAATGTGACTCAGCTTCCGGAAGATATCATTCACTACTCATTCAAAAATATTGGCGAGTTGTTTGCTAAACCTGGGCGAAACTTCAGCTCCCGCAGTGCCAAAATCATGTATGCCAAGCACAAAAAAGTCAGTCGTTTTTCCCCAGTCATGCATGGATTTAATGCTTTTTGTCGAAAATACTTTTTTAAACTTGGCTTTTTAGATGGGATGGATGGCCTAACGGTCTCGATAAGTTCCGCAATCAACAGTTATCTAAAATATGCAAAGTTGATCGAATACTATCGTGATCCAAGCGTCACCAAGCAAGATGACTTTAAAAATATCTGGTGATAAATCATGAAAATCCTCCATGTGAATTTAGCTTCCGGATATAGCGGTGGCGAAAATCAAACTCTGCAATTGATTCAGGAACAACAGCGCCTGGGTTATCAATTAGCCGTGGTTGCCAACCCGAAAAGTCCATTTGCCGATAAAATTCGCCAACTCGATATACCGGTATACACCTGTAGCCATTTTTTGCTCAAGCATTCTCGTCAGCTCACCGAAGGCTGTCAGCTCATTCATGTGCACGAGGGAAAAGCGATCTATTGGGCGGCCATTCAAGGCTGGTTGTATAAGGTACCTTATCTTGTCACCCGTCGTATCGATAACCCAATTAAAAATAAAAAACTACTCCGCTGGAGTTATCGTCAGGCGAGTGCCGCTGTAGCATTAAGCCAAGTGATCGCGGACCGTATCGAGCAGGCCACCCATCATCCGAATATTCATATTATTCCGAGTTCTCCGGTCAGTTATCCGGTGGATCCACAGCAGGTGGCCCAGCTTAAAGCTCGCTTTGCCGATCAATTCATCGTCATTCAGGCCGGAAATTTACTGGCTCATAAAGGCTTTGATGTGACGGTAAAAGCGGCGCAAGTATTAGCGCAACAAGCCCCGGCGATCCAATTGGTCTTTTTAGGTGATGGCCCAGAACGAGCAGCGTTAGAACAACAGGCCCATGCGCTTAAAAATGTCACCTTTGCCGGGAAACAGCCTCGCGAGCAAATGGGAAACTGGTTTGCAGCGGCGGATTTACAGGTCCATCCCTCGTATAGCGAGGGTTTAGGCTCCGTCATCCTCGAAGGGATGCAAAGCGGGCTGACCGTAATCGGCTCACGGGCCGGAGGCATCGTTGACATCATTCAGGACCGTCAGAATGGCCTGCTCATCGAACCGGGCAATGACCAAGAACTCGCCACTGCGATTTTAGAGCTTTATCAAAACCCACCATTTCGTCAGCAACTGGCCGCACAGGCACAACGCTCGATGCAAGCTTTTGCGATTGAAACCACCGCCCAGCGCTATAGTGATCTCTATCGCAAAGTGGCCCTACTTTAATGACTCAGGATCGGACGGGCAGGCAGATGAACTAATGCCTGTTTGGCCGGTTCTAATCGGGTCGATAAATATAAGTAGCGACCGATGACCGCCAACGCAATGGTATTTTCTAATGCTGGATCCTGAAATTGCCGGACCCATTGCTGAGCATTGGCAATAATTTGCCGGGCCTGTTCTGGATGATCCAGATAGAATTTCATTTTTTCTTCTAGATCTGCATAATCCGGGCGGATCTCCACATAATGCACCCCAGCCTGAAGCCGACCTTCCATAAACCAGGTTTCATACTTGGGTTTAGGCATGACCGCCAGTGAATTGGAGGACATAATCCATTTCAGATTCGAAGCCACATCATTGCCCTCTAACGACAGCACAAATTTATACTGTAACTGTTGCTCAATGGTCATCCGGGGTTTGATAAATTGACGATTCCGACACTGATTCGTTTGTCCGATATTACAAAGTGGATGACCGATATACTGCGCTAAAAACTGGATCCGATGCGGCTGATAAGCAGCGCCACGCCAGACTAATAACGGTTTCTTCTCGGCAAAAGAGAACGGATCCTGTACCTGTATAAAGTGTCTAACTTTATTTAAATTTAATAGAATGGAGGCACTATTTTGAGGCTTAATGGGGCGGCTTTTAACAAACGAGGGTACATCCGGGACATGGCGAATATCGCCAAACAAATAGTTAAAATGAGCTTCAGGAAACAACCGCATGTACTGATATAAATCGAAAAAATAGGTCTTTTTGGGAACACTCCGGAAACGCTGTAAAGAGATGGCGTGTTCCCCTAATCGGAAGGGCTGACTCCATTTATGATAGTAATCCACCCGATCATAAATCATCTGCTGATTCGCTTCCGTTAACGGAGTTAGCGATAGCGTTTTCCGATAGAGCGGCTCTGGCAATAACAAATGAAAATAGCTTCTCAAGTAATAATTGAGCTTTTTATTCTTAGAAAAGTCAATTCTTGAAATAATATCCTGCATCATCACTATCCTTCCTTGTCTAGCAATTCAATATTCTTGTCTAAGGATAGATAATGAAGATGCAAAAATGATGACAATCAGAATAATTTTACAAATTTTATGGGCGAGAGCCCAACCAAGAACAAAATCCGTATCATCGACATAAGATTCAACAAAGATCAGGGACAGCTAATGCTCACCTAGGTATCCCTGCAATAACGCCTGCCAATCACTTTTCAACCAATACCAATGAGCCATTCGCTGTTGCTCTTTTTCCAAAGAGCGATACAACCGCTCTAAATTAGCCTTAGCCCAATGACCTGTTTTTTTCCGCAACCGACTTTTGTCCAGATCGATGATCCAAATTTTGCCCTCTCTATCCAGCATAATGTTGTGGATATTCAAGTCACTGTGATCAACGCCCGCTTTATGAAACTGCCGAATGACAAATCCGACCTGTTGCCATATTTCAACGGATAACCGCTGCGTTACCAACAATTCAGACAAATCCTGTGCATGACGGATCCGCTGTGTAATCAAATCCGCCCGATAAAACAAACCGTCTCGAACCAGTCTCGCCGCCACCGGCACCGGTGCTGGTAATCCTCGTTTAACAATTTCAGAAAGCAGATGAAATTCTTGCCAACAGCGACTTTGGGCAGCCCCCAGATACAAGTAGCGATCATGGCTGATATTACCAACCATACCGCCTCGACGATAATGACGCAGCACATACTGGCTCTCTGCATGCTGAAAAAAAACAGCTTGTCCTCGCCCCTGCGCCTGACCCACCACAGCTCGCTGCTGACGCCAGTAAGAAGGGTCGAAAAATTGAGATGGACACTCACTCCACAAGTCACCATCAAACCAGATACAACTATGCGGTTCCGTGTTTTTTATGATCTTCATTAGATGATTGATTTAATTTACTCATAGCGATTTTACATTGCTCACCGGGATTTGCATAATAAAGCCTTAATGGAAAACTTAACTCATAGCAACTATGCAATTCAGCTTAATAACAAAGCCATCATTTTGTATTGTTCGCTTATCTGCCATCGGTGATGTTTGTAACGCCGCAACAGTCATAAGCCGGATCAGGGACACATGGCCAGAAGCCTCAATTACATGGATCTGTGGCAAAGCTGAACGACAACTGCTGAGCATGATCCCGAATATAACCCTTATCGATTGTGATAAACGAGCCGGGCTTGCGGCCTACTTATCGATATGGCGAACCTTATCTGACCAACATTTTGATGTGTTACTCCATCTTCAGGCCTCTCTGAGAGCCAGTTTTTTAACGCTTGGCATCAAAGCTAAACGTCGATTAGGTTATCATCGCAGCCGGGCCTATGAGTGGCAATGGCTATTTACCAATGAAAAAACATCTTGCCCGAAAGGAATGCATGTCATTGACAACTATCAGGCTTTTGCCGATACATTAGGCTGTAAAGTCACACCGGTTCGTTGGCCATTTGAACTATCCGACAGTGCCCTGACTTACGCCCAAGATTTAGCCTCGCGCTGTGTCCATCCATTTGTGGCCATTTGTCCGGCAGCCAGTAAAGCCTATAAGAATTGGTATCCCGAGGGCTATATCACCGTCATTCAAGCCCTGCAACAACTCGGTTATCCCGTTGTACTCGTCGGCAGTCCCGCTAAAAATGAACTCCAAATGGCCGAGCAAATTGAATCCATGCTCTCTGAGCCTGTCATTAATATCGTTGGACAAACCACATTGGAGCAACTGATGGCGGTACTTAAATATGCCAACCTATTAATCACTCCTGATACCGGTCCAGCCCATATGGCTGCGGCGATGCACACCCCAGTCGTCGGGCTGTATGCGCATCATAATCCAGCTCGAGTAGGGCCTTATGGATTTGAACAATTTGCAGTCAATCACTGGGAAACACTCATCCGCCAACAAACCGGAAAAGAACCGGAACAACTGCCTTGGCGCTGTCGAGTCCGTGATCCTGAAGCCATGGCACAAATCCGACCGGAAGAAGTATTAGCGAAAATTGCTGAAATTACTGAGTTCCGAATGCTCAAGCATGGAGCTGATGAAACCAATGCCGAATCCGTACGGCCGAGTCAGTCGCATTAATCAGTGAAATATCTTCCTGAGTCAGACGCCCCAAAGGGGGTGTAAACATGAGGCAACGATCCAGATTAGCTAATGGATGGCGTAACATCTCCGACCCCAGCGATAATGCCCCAAAACCGACACACGGGATATCCATCGCTCCGGCCAGCCATAAAATAGGGCCCTGAGCACCGATGACTAAATCCGCTTGCAGCATTAACTTCGAGACACTATCCCAGTCATGCGAGAATTCAGCAATCCGACACGCGACCTGCTCCTGAGCCAAACCGGATGCCAGCGCTTGGCAATAACTCAACTCATGAACCCGGCTGCATAAAACAAATTCGATCGCTCCCGAGACCAAATTCAAACTACTCAACAGCTGCTGATATTGATCAATACCGATATTGGGTCCTGTTTCAACCCCCGGATAAACAACCACAAGCGCATGGTCTGACATGTTTCGGACAGAAAGCTCGGCATGCCGCCAATATGGACTCTGCGGCTGAACAACGGCCTGTTTATGCTTTTGCAGACATTGCAGCACGACTTTTTCATAAACTCGTCGCCAGCACATCGGACCTATCGGACGACCAATCGCTTCACCATCCCAAAACCGGCGCCGTCCTCGGGTTGGCAAAAACCGAAAATGGATCCCGAGCAACCGCCCTAACCAGCGATGCCGCCGCAGCGGAGACAAACACAGATAATCACTGTATTGCTGATGACGCAGCTGCTGCCGTAATCTTCTGGCGCCTAACTGCTGGCGTAATAAAGTCTCATCATAAATTTGCTCGATACCTTCCAGGCCAGCCGCCAGTAGCGCGCTTGATCGACCCGCAAGCAAATCAATGTGGCATCCGGGATAAGAACGCACCAGCATCTGTAACGCCGGCCAGGCAAGCATACCATCACCGGAAATATCGCTGATCGCAACTAAAATTCGCTGGCTAGACGCCACGGTATTTCTCCTTAACCCCGTTATTCATTGTGACGAAGAAACAGAAGTGACTCAAATCGTTCACCCTGCTGCATTCAACCGTTATAATACCTACTTCATCAATGACACATCGTATAGGTATTCGCCATGACAAACCGGGTCATCTATCCTGGAACTTTTGATCCGATCACCAATGGTCATCACGATCTCATCTGCCGGGCCGCCTCACTTTTTGATGAAGTGATCGTTGCCATCGCAGCCAATCCAACGAAACAACCCCTGTTTGATTTAACCGAACGTGTTAATTTAGCCCAAACGGTCACCCGGCACTTAAACAATGTCCAGGTAGTCGGATTTACAGGATTATTAGTTGATTTTGCAAAAAATTACCAAGCCAATATCTTACTTCGGGGATTACGTGCCGTTTCAGATTTTGAATATGAATTTCAACTGGCTAATCTCAACCGCCGTTTATATCCCAAATTAGAAAGTGTTTTCTTAACCCCGGCCGAACACTACTCATTTATCTCTTCAACGATTGTCAAAGAAGTGGCCATGCATCATGGAGACGTCACTCAATTTGTAGCGCCTGAAGTGTGTGCAGCCTTAACGGCAAAATTCACAGCAACGGATGCATAACCTTGATTATATTTCAATAATATAGATTGAGCACATAATGATAAGCGGATTAACTGAAAATCCATAGCCTATCATGCCCATACTTCTTTAAATTTCTCAACCACCGTCACAGCCCTGAATCGAAGTTTCTGGACGGTCTGAAATAAAACGGCCTCGACCCCAGCAGAATGCTAATGCTACGACTTGGTTTTCGGCTGACAAACCGGGCAGAAAAAGCTGTTACGCTGCCCGATACGTAAACTTTGAATCGGTGCCCCGCAATTTAAACAAGCTTCGCCCGCTCGACCATAGACCGCTAATTGTTGTTTAAAGTAACCCGGTTTGCCATCCACTCGGGAAAAATCCCGCAGAGTCGTCCCCCCTTGTTCTATCGCAACAGCCAATATTTGCTGAATGGCCTTTGCCAAATGCTGATAGGATGCCAGAGAAATGCTTTTCGCCATTTGCTGCGGATGTAATCGGGCCAAAAATAGAGCCTCATTCGCGTAAATATTACCGACTCCGACCACGACGGCATTATCCATTAACAGCTGTTTTACGCTGATGCTACGCGCCCTTGAACACTGGAATAAGCGTTCCCCATCAAAAGCATCTGAGAGCGGCTCTGGCCCCAGTCGGCTAAATAATGGATGCGCGTCTAAAGGCAGCTCCCACCACAACACCGCCCCAAAACGCCGCGGATCTCTGAGCCGTAAGCAAGAACCATTCGACAAACACCAGTCAACATGATCATGTTTCTGCGCCGGAGTCCCGACAGGAACGACATGCAAACTTCCTGACATGCCTAAGTGAATAATACAAATACCCGCCGATGTTTCCAATAACAGGTATTTAGCTCGCCGCGCAACCTTTTGGATCCGCTGCCCTTCGATCTGGGAACATTGCTCAGGAATAGGCCAGCGCAACTTAGGCTGACGGACAACGAATTGCTCAACGACTTGATCAACCACCCAAGGTTCAATTCCCCTACGACTGGTTTCAACTTCTGGAAGTTCCGGCATAACTCAGTTCATTCCATTAAGGATTCAGACTAAACAAAGCATTGTAACTGCTTTGATCTAATTTCAGCAGTTGCCCCTGCCAGTTGGAAATAAAATACTGATCATTCACGTGAAACAGTGTTAATTCCAGCGGTTCACTACTGCGGGCCACAAAAACTCGGATCACATCGCCCTGAACCGTTCCTCCCAAAGCTTTTTTCCATATCGGCAATACAATGTGTAACCAGGCATCCACTGTCACCACCGGACGCCCAGCCGGAGGCGTACTCTGCCAAGCCGTCCCCACCCGTTGGATCACCCGTCCCGGCAGATCCAACTCCAGAACCACCACATTAGGTGGGAGTAATGTCGCCTCACTGGCATTTTCTATCACCTGCTGAGCCGCTTTTTCATCACTGGACGGTGAGCGATTTAAACGCTCTCCTGTCAATTTAAACAATAGGATCATCGCTAAAGCGACAAAAATGAGCACATTATTCCAACCACGACGGCCTAAGCGCATATCGAATCCCTCTTGTTCAACACCGCCGTCAGTATAAACAGCTTTCGGCACAGCTGACCATGGCTTCTGCTCTATTTGTGCAGACTCTCAGATAAAATATCGATAAATATCAACGCGGCAGATGCAACGCACGTTATCTGTGGGAACAAACGCCCCAGATCCTTACTCATTTATCCCGCAGCCATAAACTTTATTTGATAATCTTTAGTGCAGATGTTTTTGAAAAAAAACGGACGATGTCAGCATTCATCTTCTGATGCCATGCCCGACGGTCCACCCCTTTAGGGTCGTCACAAAACTGTGGGATTATTGGCTCAAGACGAGCGGAACAAGGCGCGAGATAGATAAAATGATAAGCACCTTTGGCTTGATGATATTCAGGGGCCTGAGACAGCGCCTTGCGAATCCTCGTTTCATCTTGGGGCGACACGCCATCGCCAGCCAAAACCAATGCGGCTGAGCGGCCTGAAGGCTCAATACATCACGCTCAACACCGGCATCGATGAAACGATTAGTTTTAACAACTTCAGCGCAGCTTGACATGCCATCGCTGCAAACTTTTTTAAGGCATAAAAAAACCCGGTTCAATGAACCGGGTTTTTTAAAAGATACCAATCAATTACTTGATTTTACCTTCTTTATAAATTACATGCTTGCGAACAACGGGATCGTATTTTTTGATTTCCATTTTTTCAGGCATGTTACGTTTGTTTTTGTCAGTGGTATAGAAGTGACCAGTACCAGCTGTTGAGTTCAAACGAATTTTCTCGCGTGCACCTTTCTTAGCCATGATTAAGCTCCTTAAACGTTTTCGCCACGACTACGGATGTCAGCTAAAACAGCATCAATCCCTTTTTTGTCGATGATACGCATTCCTTTAGTAGAAACACGCAGTTTTACAAAACGTTTCTCGCTTTCAACCCAGAAACGGTGTGATTGTAAATTAGGCAAAAAACGACGACGAGTACGGTTTTTTGCATGTGATACGTTGTTACCAACGGCTGGTTTTTTACCAGTGACTTGGCATACTCTAGACATGTCAGTCTTCTCCAAAAATTACTTCTGCTCGAGCATCTGTTGCCCCGTGAGGCCGTCGCCCGGGACGACAGAAAGGCCGCATTTTATACAGCAAAACGTGCGGGAAATCAACAAAAAGATCAAATTTGCTGAATAAATCAGCTACAGCCAACCTCTCTGTGCAAATGATACAGTTTGTCCACATCCAGTCACAATATGATCCAGAACCCGGACGTCAATTAAAGACAGCGCTTGAACCAATCGATCTGTTATCGACCGGTCCGCTTGACTAGGTTCAGCAACACCTGATGGATGATTGTGCGCTAATATAACAGCCGCCGCATTGTTTTCCAATACACACTGAACCACAACCCGCGGATAAACACTGGCTGCATCAATGGTTCCAAAAAAAATCGGCGCAAATTGTATCACTCGATTCTGATTATCCAAAAGCAATAATGCAAAGACTTCTCGCTGATAGCTCGCTAATTCACTTTCCAGATAGTCTCTGGCTATCACCGGAGAGTTTACAACCGACTGTTCAGCCAATGATGCACGCAAATAACGCCGACTCATCTCTAATGCCGCCTGCAATTGCACATACTTGGCTATTCCAACGCCATGTTGCCGACAAAACTGCGGCTGACTGGCCCCTAATAAATTTCGCAGTGATCCAAAAGCATGCAGTAACTGCCGGGCCAGTGCCACAGCATCGATGCCTTTAGCGCCCGTCCGCAAAAAAATGGCTAATAATTCGGCATCGGAGAGCGCTTGAGCCCCTTGGCTTAACAACTTTTCCCGGGGCCGTTCCGCTTCAGGCCAGTCCAGAATTGCCATTCAAATAACCTTTAATAATAAAATTATCAGTTAATGTTATCATAGCGAAATCAACGATACATCCACAATAACTCCTGATAGAAATCACTGTGCCTTAGCAATTTTATGATAGAGTAACAGCAATTTGGATCATGGAAGAAACCCGTGTTAACCAACCAGAAAATACTTATTACGGCAACCGGGGGCATTGCCGCTTATAAACTCCCCGATGTAGTTCGGCGCTTTCGAGAACGAGGCGCGTCCGTACGTGTTGCATTAACAGAACACGCCAGTCATTTTGTGTCTCCGATGGCCATTCAAGCGGTAAGCGGTTATCCAGTCAGCCAAGCGTTAATGGACTCACATGCTGAACTCTCGATGAGCCATATCGAGCTGGCTAAATGGGCCGATTTAGTACTCGTGGCACCTGCGACGGCAAATTGCATTGCCAAACTGGCCCATGGGATCGCCGATGACCTAGTCAGCACCCTATTGCTGGCCACTCCGGCCCCTATTGCGATTGCTCCCGCCATGAATCAACAAATGTATCTGGCTCAGGCGACACAGCATAATCTTTCCATACTCGCCCAGCGGGGTGTTTTACAGCTTGGCCCGGGCATTGGTGAGCAAGCTTGTGGTGATGTTGGCCCTGGACGCATGTTGCAACCCGAAGAGCTGGCAGAAGCAATTAGCGAGTTTCTAGCCCCTTCAGAACGCCTTTTAGCCGGTAAAACCGTCACCATTACCGCAGGACCCACTCAGGAAGCCATCGATCCGGTTCGCTTTATCAGCAACTATAGTTCCGGGAAAATGGGATATGCTTTGGCTGAAGCCGCCATCGCACTCGGAGCCCACGTCCACATTATTAGTGGGCCGGTACAACTTTCGACCCCACCCCATTGTCAACGAACCAATGTGACTACAGCACTGCAGATGCATGCGGCCGCCTTAAAAACAGCGCCACAGAGTGATATTTTCATTGCCTGTGCAGCCGTTGCCGATTATCGGGTGGATACCGTCGCAGAACAAAAAATCAAAAAAAATGATGAGCAAATGCGGCTGACGTTAGTTCGTAACCCTGATATAGTCGCCGCCGTTGCCGCATTAGAAAACAAACCTTTTACCGTAGGTTTCGCGGCTGAGACCCAAAATGTTGCGCAATATGCAAAAGATAAAATGCAGCGTAAACATTTAGATATGATTGCCGCTAACGATGTATCCAGCAGCGACAGCGGCTTTAATGTCGATGACAATGCGCTACAGGTATTCTGGCAGGATGGCGAGCAGTCCTTACCTCGGGCCAGTAAACAACAACTAGCGATCCAATTAATGCAACTCATAGCGACTCAATATCAGCATGAAACAAATTGAACTAAAAATTTTAGATCCCCGGGTAGGTCAGGAATTTCCACTGCCAACCTATGCAACCCCCGGTTCGGCCGGCATGGATTTGCGCGTCTGTCTGGATGAGCCGTTAACACTAGAACCTGGGCAAACCGAATTACTCCCGACAGGGATCGCCATACATATCCATGATCCCAGCCTAGCGGCCACCATTTTGCCCCGTTCTGGATTAGGGCATAAACATGGTCTGGTACTCGGAAATCTGGTGGGGCTGATCGATTCAGATTATCAAGGTGAACTTAAAGTTTCACTGTGGAACCGCAGCGCAACCGCCTACACCATCCAGCCTGGTGAACGTGTGGCACAACTGGTCATTATTCCGGTTGTACAAGCCCAGTTTTCCATCGTCAACCAGTTCAATGAAAGTGAACGGGGTGACGGTGGATTCGGTCACTCAGGCACCCACTAAAATTTATTTTACGCTAATCAGATAATCAGGAAGTCAGAATGGCGGGTAAAAATAAAACGAATCGGCGAGAACAAATCCTTCAGGCATTAGCCATGATGTTGGAAACCAGCCCGGGAAAACGAATCACCACCGCTCGTCTAGCCGAACAAGTCGGTGTTTCTGAAGCCGCGTTATACCGGCATTTTCCTAGTAAAGCTCGGATGTTTGAAGGGCTACTGGAATTTATTGAAGACTCTTTGCTCTCCCGTATCAATCTGATCCAGGATGAAGAGAAAGATACACTGACCCGTTGCAAACATGTCTTGCAACTGCTGCTTAGTTTCGCGGAGAAAAACCCGGGGATTACCCGATTATTAAATGGGGATGCCTTGCAGGGTGAGCATGAACGATTACGAGTCAGAGTTGATACGCTCTATGCCAAAATCGAATCCCAACTCAAACAAATCTTGCGCGAAAAACGGCTGCGGGAAGGCAAAGGATTTGATCTGGATGAAGGGCAGTTAGCCAATTTATTACTGGCCTATGCGGAAGGACGGATTGCACAGTTTGTTCGAAGCAATTTCAAACTCAAACCGACTGATTATTTTGAATTACAATGGCAGTTCATTCATCAGCAACTGCTTCAGAGTTAATCCATTTTAAGACCCTCACGGGTCTTTTTTATTCCCCCCAAAAATCTCTCAGACACAATCTCAGAGCTATGCTAAATTGAAATATCTATACATCACACGAATCACACAACTATGAGCATCATTTCCCAAGGGGTTACTTGGTTATCAGACAATAATGCACTCATTATTGAGTATTTAATGCATATTGTTGCAGCCATTGCCATCCTGATTATCGGTTTTATCATTGCCGGTTTTATCGCTTCGACATTGGAGAAAATACTCACTAAACGCAAAGTGGATAAGACCATCAGTTCTTTCTTGGCATCTTTGAGCAAATACGCTCTCGTCGCCATTGTCATTATCGCAGCGTTATCACGAATAGGCGTCCAAACGGCATCATTTGTCGCCGTCATCGGGGCTGCGGGTTTAGCCATTGGCTTAGCCCTTCAAGGCAGCTTATCCAACTTTGCAGCCGGTGTTTTAATTGTGGGATTCCGCCCATTTAAAGCGGGAGACTATGTGGAAATGGCCGGAACCGCCGGAACAGTACAGAATGTCCAGATCCTGACGACCATTTTAACCACACCCGATAATAAAGAAGTCATCGTTCCCAATTCGGCTGTTTTCAATGGCCATATCACGAATTATTCTCGACACTCTAAAAGGCGTTTGGATTTAATCATCGGGGTTTCATATCAATCTAATCTGGCGGATGTGAAACAAGTGATCCAAACCGTACTCGATCAAGAATCCCGCATTCTGACTAGTGAACCGATCACGATTGGTGTTCTGGAATTGGCCGATAGCTCGATTAACTTTGCCGTCAGACCTTGGGTACAAACCGCTGATTATTGGCCGGTACGGTTTGCACTGCTAGAAGCCATTAAAAATGCTCTGGATGAGGCCGGGATTGAAATTCCATTCCCACAAATGGATGTCCACCTGGATCGCGCCGATCAATAACGCGTTGACCAAGAGGCCACCCGGTCTCTTGGTTTATCCTTAAGCTAAGATATTTCCCATTCGCTATCGCGCACCATCGCCCACCGCCGCGTTGTGTTCCTCGGCGCTTAAACTTATTTTTCTGGCTTTAGCATTGAAATATAAATTTATCCCCCCATATTCTATTTAAGGATTAAGGTTGATGAATCCTTAATGATTTATGAATAAAATTGAACACTCTATTCAGTTTATTTTGGATGACAAAATAATCAGATTGCGTTGAAATAGCGTTTATCGACAATAGATGTGTTGAACATGCAATCAAAACAACACCAAAATTATGTTGATGTTTTTTGAAGTTAAAGTGATAATAGTTGCCATATACAATTATTGTTAATGCTAACGGTGTTATCTATTTTAGGCACGCATGTTGCCCAAGATGTACAAGATAATTCGTTGGCTTAAAACACAAATGAGTTATGTATTTTATAACTTAT
Source organism: Celerinatantimonas marina (assembly GCF_046054165.1). Taxonomy (NCBI): domain Bacteria; kingdom Pseudomonadati; phylum Pseudomonadota; class Gammaproteobacteria; family Celerinatantimonadaceae; genus Celerinatantimonas; species Celerinatantimonas marina. The sequence continues at coordinate 76,821 of NZ_JBFNXK010000006.1, forward strand.
TTGGATGCAACTTCATGGCGAAGGTCCAGGACGAACCCCTGCCTAACAGCTAACTATTTCGGCTGTTACGGTCTCAAAATACCGTTAAAAATAAAAATGAAGGATTCACGGTACCTCACTGCAGCTTATTAAAGCTAGCAGCGGCTTCGGCTTGATAAAAATCAGGCCCTTAAAACAAAAGAGCAAGAATAAAGGAGAAATCAGATGAAATTTACTTCCCAGCTAAGTGCCGCTATTTTGGCCTCAGTATTAGGTTTGTTCAGCATCAATGCCATGGCAGCCGATCAGCCAAGTGGCCATTCCGATCAAGTAACCAACGTTCATAGCCAGGCACACCATACACCAGAGCGTTGGAATGACACCATGAACAAATTTAACATCGGTGATAATCACTAACCCAATGTTTTAATAGATTTTTGAAGTAATGAATTGTAGCGGTGGCTTATCTTAAGATGAACCCCGATCCTACAATTAAAAGAGCACAATCATAAAATAATAACAGTGGAACCTAGAATATGAAATTAACATCAGTCATCGTTGCGATTGCAACAGGTGCAGCCTTCGCTGCTTTAAGCTCTAATGCCATAGCCAAAGATTATCCTGCTGATTCAACATGCAATGCTAGTCCTGTACAGCAGATGGCTCACAAAATACCAGCAAAATGGGCTCATACCATGAAAAAATTCAATATTGGTGATTAATCTTTCACCATTGAATGACAGCCCTCTAAAAATAATAAGTTTTTGCCAATAGAAGTAACAAGCACGAGCAGTCTTAGATGAGGATTCGGTTAATTTACCGTCCTATAAATTAACAAATCCTCATCCACTTTATTGGCTATCGATCCTCTCCCATCATTAAGAGCCCGCCTCAGGCGACCATCCAATCCCCATCCATCAGCATTTATCGACTCTAGTTTTGCAGACTGGATCTTGGCCTTTTAGAGGAGCGACAAACCACGCGCATCACATGGCGGATTAAGCCGCAACAACGCCATATTGCTTGCGATAGGCTTTAATCAGCGTGAGCGCCTGCTCATCATATTCAGAGACCTCCAAATACTCGACTAAATCTGTCAGCGTAATGATCGCTGTAACTTTGGCCTGATAATCCCGTTCAACTTCCTGAATGGCCGACAACTCACTTTTACCTTTTTCCTGACGGTCCAAAGCAATTAAAACTCCGGCGAGCTGACAAGGATACTGCTCAAACAAGGTCATTGATTCACGAATTGCCGTCCCAGCCGTAATCACATCATCCACCAGCATGACCCGCCCTTGCAAAGGAGCACCCACTAAGTTTCCGCCTTCCCCGTGATCTTTCGCTTCTTTGCGATTAAAACAGTAAGGAATATCGATATCATACTGCTCATCTAAAGCAATCGCGGTCGCGGTGGCCAGCGGGATCCCTTTATAAGCCGGACCAAAAATCAGATCATATTCAACACCAGAATCCACTAATGCCGCCGCATAAAAGCCCCCAAGTCGAGCCAAATCACTGCCACAATTAAACAAGCCAGCATTAAAAAAGTAAGGACTTTTACGGCCGGACTTCAGGGTAAATTCGCCAAATTTTAAAACGCCACGTTTGAGTGCAAACTCAATAAACTCTCGCTGATATGGTTTCATTGCCTTTTCCTTCAGTCGTTACTTCTGTTCATTTAATACGGTTCGTTGCAGCTCAAAAATGGACTGTATCCCATTTTTAGCCAACTCTAACAATTGCAATAACTCTTCATGGCTGAACGGTTCGCCCTCAGCCGTCCCCTGAACTTCAATCATCCGGCCATCTTCTGCCATCACCACATTCATATCAGTTTCAGCATTGGAATCTTCCACATATTCCAAGTCACAACGGGGTTCGCCTTCAACAATCCCAACTGATACCGCAGCAATCAGATATTTCATCGGATTCACTTTGAGTTTGCCTTGAGACTGCATCCACCACAGAGCATCCATCAGAGCCACACATGCACCGCTAATCGACGCGGTACGTGTTCCCCCATCGGCCTGTAAGACATCACAATCCAAAGTAATGGTATATTCACCCAACGCTTTCAGATCCACCGCAGCCCGCAAAGAACGCCCGATCAAACGTTGAATTTCTAGTGTTCGGCCCCCTTGTTTGCCCCGCGCTGCTTCTCGGCCCATTCGCGAGCCAGTCGAGCGTGGTAACATCCCATATTCAGCCGTAATCCAACCTTGCCCTTTGCCTTTCAGGAACCGGGGGACGCCCTCTTCCACTGTTGCAGTACACAGCACTTGTGTATCCCCAAAAGTGACCAAAACCGAACCTTCAGCATGTCGGGTATAGTGGCGAGTAATAGAAATAGGGCGAACATCAGTGACAGCTCTGCCATTTGGACGCATTGCGAATCCTTTGTTTGAGGTGATAGATAAACTAAATTATACGGATTTTAACGCATCACGACCATGAATCCGACTGACGGAATCCTACGAAACCGGTATAATCGGACAAATTTTCTTCTGGAACTGAACGTATGATTCATAGCATGACCGGATATGCCCGCCGCGAACTGAACGCCGAATGGGGAAATGCCGTCTGGGAAATCCGTAGCGTAAACCAGCGGTATCTGGAAACTTACTGGCGCATGCCAGAAAACTTCCGGGGATTGGAGCCATTACTGCGAGATAAAATTCGCAAACAGCTCCAACGCGGCAAAGTCGAAAGTAATCTACGTTTTGAATCCAACCAGAACCAGAATGGTGAATTAAAACTAAACCAGACTCTGGCCGATCAACTGATTAACAGTGCCCAATGGGTTCAGCAACAAGCCGGCGGACAAATTAACCCCGTTGATATTCTGCGCTGGCCGGGTGTGATGGAAACACCGGAGCAAGATACCGATGCCATCAGTGACCAACTGCTGGCCTTGTGGCAGCAAACCATCACCGATTTTCTAGCCAGCCGGGCCAGTGAAGGCAGCAAAATACAAACCATGATCGAAACTCGTCTCGATGCCATTACCGAACAGGCAGCCTTTGTTCGCTCTCGCCTGCCACAGGTAATTGAATGGCAGCGTGATAAACTTAAAAGCCGCCTGACTGAAGTAATGGAAGAGCTGGATGAAGCCCGAGTTGAACAAGAGATCGTCCTGCTGGCGCAAAAATTAGATGTAGCCGAAGAACTGGATCGCTTAGATGCGCACGTCACCGAAACCCGCAACATTCTAAAAAAAGGCGGTCCATGCGGACGTCGTTTAGATTTTATGATGCAGGAATTCAACCGCGAAGCGAACACCCTCGCCTCCAAATCAATCGATGCTGACATCACCAAAGCCGCCGTTGAACTAAAAGTTTTAATCGAGCAAATGCGGGAACAGATCCAAAACATCGAATAATCTTCACCAGTGGTCAAAGATAGACATAAAATCATTATAAATTATTAGATTATGAAAAAATGACACTCATAACATCCATTACAAACCTACTAAGTTTGGGTAGTTATGAGTAGTAGATTGGGGAGTATTTTCTCGCTATAGTTTGTTTAGCGAAATTGTACTCCCCAATTTTTTGAGGTCGAAAAATTGGCAATTTGCATGACAAAACCGTTAAAAAACTGATCAAGGGAAAATCATCCGTCCGACATTCCGATGGCGATGGACTGTATTGATGATTCCCAAACGCGGGAATACCTACTGGATGCTTCGCTACACCACATCAGCAACTAAGCTTCGGCGCGAATACGCTATCGGTAAAGTTGATGACTGGTCACTGACCAATGCTCGTGATGAGGCCGCTAAGCTGAGGTTAGCGATCAAGCGTGAAGGAGTTGATCCTGCCCAAAAACGCAAGAAAATAAATTAGAATCCCTTTAAAATACTGAATGATTTGTATGTTGACTATCATCAGCTCTGTCGGCAACAAATTACTATCCACGAAAAGGAAAAGAACCTTTACGAACGAGAGGTGGCTTGGCGTATCGGTAAAGTCGAGCTGGATAAAATAAGACCACTCGACATCGATGAAATCCTACTGGATATCGCTAATAGTTATGGTGATAAACCACCAAAACCAACCATATCTAACGACGTAATGCGTATGCTCAAGCGCATTTTTGATCATGGCCTCAAGCTCGATGTTCCTCAATTCAACCCTGCAAGCCCTTTTCGACCCAAAGATGCAGGTGGGGAGGAACAAGCTACAAACGACCCTATGATCGAAACCGAAGTCGTTGAGTTCTTTACCAAACTCAGAGTGATCCCTGCGCAATTCAGTCGAGAGAACTATTTGGCTTGTGCTTTGTTGATTGCGATGAGACAAATAAGATTGTCAATTTTGACACGGTTTTTAAATCACAATTTTCACGGCAATCATTGACGTGAAATTATAAATTTACAAACTAAAAATTCAAATTAGTTTGAAAAATGTGAAAATCACGTCAATAATCAACGTGTATTTTATTTTTTATAAACCAAAATGGGAGCAGTCATGCTGAACACTGAAGCCAGACAGCAACTACAGAAACTGCTGCCGTTGGATATGCTCGCCACCAAATCATGGCTGGAGACGCAAGGACTCAACCTGCATTTTCTGGACAATGCAGTACGGAGCCAAACACTGATCCCTGTCGCAGCCGGTGTTTACACTAGGCAAGAAGCGAGGCTATCTTGGAAAGGAATCACGGCCTCGTTGCAACGCATGGCCAGTGTGCCTGTCCATGTCGGAGGTTTAACCGCGTTAGAGTTAGAAGGTCTTGGCCATTACCTGTCTAAAGGAAGCAAGCCAAGGGTCCAGCTCTATTCCGATGTAGCGCTCCCCAGATGGCTCAGCCGAATCGATGCCTCGGCACAGTTTGAGTGGCACGGTACGCGCCGCCTGTGGCCCGAGACGTTGATGCAAGACGATAAGTATCTCCGGCAAGACAACTGGCAGGCATCATGCCACCCACTTCAGTATTCCTGTCCAGAAAAAGCCATCCTTGAGCTCTTGGCCGCGGTGCCCAACAGCATCAGCTTTGAACATGCCGACCAGCTTATGCAGGGGTTGCACAACCTCTCGCCTCGAAAGTTAGACGCCTTGCTGAAAGCCTGTAGCAGTATCAAAGCAAAGCGACTCTTTCTCTGGCTGGCAGGAAGACATCAACACACTTGGCTTAAGCACCTCACACCAGAACAGTATGCACTAGGCACTGGTAAACGACTGATCGCTAAAGGCGGCAAACTAGAGCCAACCTGGCAAATAACAGTGCCTAAGGATATGTGAAAACATGAATAGACAAAGCCACTACTACCGACAGGTCCAGCTCTTGCTGCAGCTCATTCCCTTCGTTGCCCGGCACGACTGCTTCGCCCTTAAAGGTGGAACCGCTATTAATTTGTTCGTTCGTGACGTTCCTCGACTTTCGGTTGATATCGACTTGGTTTTTCTGCCCATGATGGAACGGCATGAAGCCCTGCAGACTATCAAGAGCAACCTAAACACTCTAGCCTCCACGATCACGGCTAACATCGACAATACTCGTATTGTCCGCGCTTTCCAGGATAAATCAGATGCACTACGTTTATTGGTGGAGCGAGATAATGTTCAAGTTAAAATTGAGCTATCCCCCGTATTACGCGGCACAGTTTACGAACCCAAAGTCATGCAGGTAAGTGAAGCCGTTGAATATGAGTTTGGCTTTGCCGAAATGGCTGTGGTGAGTTTTGCCGATTTATACGCAGGGAAAATCTGTGCAGCACTGGATCGTCAACACCCGAGAGATCTTTTCGACGTCAAGCAACTGCTTGATAACGAGGGGCTCACCGATGAGCTTCGCAAAGCCTTATTGGTTTATATTATTAGCCACCCACGTTCTATTGCCGAACTACTTAGACCAAACTTCAAGGACATTTCAGGTGTTTATGAAGGGGAGTTTCGGAATATGGCCGAGCAAGACATTCCACAAGCGGAACTCGAAGCGACTCGCGAGCAGCTGGTGAGGCTCACAAACTCGTCTTTGACGCCTCAAGAGCGATCATTTTTACTGTCTTTCAAAAATCGCTCCCCCGACTGGTCTCTTTTGGAGCTTTCAGGAATCGACCAGTTACCCGCTGTTCGTTGGAAAATGCAGAATCTCGCCAAAATGAACCCAGAGAAACATTCAAAAGCTTACCATCGGCTTCAACAAATATTGACGATATAAAAGCCCCACCCTACATGGGACAGGGCTCTGACTTTACTCAAGCGGCTTTTCTCTACTCAATCCACCACAGTAGATCTGAAAGTTGCCAAACCACACAGTCTGACCCGTTGGAGGGCTAATCCTTGCCGTTCCATCATCCACCACGTAGTGCGACTGACGCCAGTGATCATCTTACGGTCAGACTCTTTGATCAATCGCTCACACTGACCTGATTGATTGAGCATTTGAGGACGAACTTCTTCACTAGGCAAAACGAAGGTTTGTTCACTCATTACATTTTTCTCCGAAGACTAACTGGGGAAAATGGGGAACTGGGATATAAGCTGTGCTAGTCATCAATTTCTAGCTCCTGTATCCCTGCAAAAAAAAACGCCTCAATCTGCCATTTACCATAAGCTTTAACGTTGCACGTTCGGGCTCGTTGGTAGTTAGCCTAGTACCAGTTCCTGTTTAAGTGATGGGCAAAAAGATCCTGCGAATGTCGGCCACATTTTTATACGCATAAAAGAGTTAAAGAGGGTTCGTTAACACCTAGCGAAGTTATAAAGATCAAAGGGGAAAGACTAGCCCATATCAAATGGATTTTGGGGTGTTCCATCATTCAGTAACTCAGATGCAATGGCTTTTACCTCACCCTGAACGTATGCCCAATACTCTGGGTTATCTAAGGTTCTCTCTTTAATTTGCTTCGGGATAAAGCGGCTCATTTCCATATTGAAGTCATTGTGTACTTCCTCTTCCAACATTAGCTTAGCTAACGCAGTAGATAGCGCCTGTCGAAAGTCATCTGCTTGCTTGTGTCGGGCGTTGAGTTTCTTTTCAACCAATATCTTGGATAAATCAATCCCGCGCTGTTTAATCCAAACAATATCCCAGATATCACGAGGCTTGATACGCCTTGCTCGATACGCTAACGCAATAAGCTTATCGGCCAGTGTTTCTTGTAGTGATTGAACAGGGACTAGGATGCCTTCAGTCGGCACAACAATGTCGTAATGATTGATTAACGGACGCTTTTCGATATCGAATGAGGGTATTGCACAAACGTCAATATGCATTTTTTGTCTTGGTAAATCAGGACGATTAGGCTCTTTCACGATACTAATCTTCCACGAAACGGTATCCCCTTGCTGCTCGCCCGAGGGCTTGTTTACCCAAACTTCGGTTTCATACTTATTTTGAATATAGGTCTGTATTTCGGACTCCAGCCCTTCAAACTCGGATGGTTTGAAGTCATGTCCGCCGTTGAAATCAAGATCTTCCGATAACCGACTACTGTTGTAACACATGCGTAATGAGGTGCCGCCAACAAAGGTTAATCGCTGCATAACGCCTTGCTTAATCAGCACGTCCATAATGTCATGATGCAAGATCTCTTTTTCTATCACGGGCGTGACTGCTGCATAGTCAGGGTTTGACTGTACAATTTGGCGAAGTTGTTGCTTCAGCATACTTTATCTCCTACACGCACCATACTTAGCTCTCCAGCATATGTAAATTGCGGCGGCAGTGCTTTAGATCTGCCATCGCTTGTTCTTTGAATGCGCGATACATTTTGATGTCGGGGTCATAATACAAATTAGGGGCGATTTGTTCGACTGGCTTCTTAGTGTGGGTAAGTTCGATCACGCCATAAGGCGTATCAAAACGACCACTTCGGCCTTTAGTTACCACTGTGACTCTACCCATCATCATTTGCGAAATATCACCAGTATGACTGAGCTGGCTTTCTAAGCTAATGTAGTTCAATACGCCACTACGTAACTTTTTGATTGTTTTATAAATAGCGATCTCAGGCTCAGGGGGGGTGATCATACTTTCATAGAAACCTTTCACCACTCGTCTTAGTAAGCCCTTCTTTACGCTATCTGTCAGAAACTTTCTAAAAGCAGAGTCACAGGGCACACCCAACATAAAAGCAAGCTCAGTTGCACTGTGAACGCCTCCTCCAGCGCTAACCGCTTTCGAAAATACAGTTAGTAGCTCATCAGATTTAGCCATAGGTCTACACTAAGTTACCAAATAGGTTATTTAGTGTAGACCTACTATTCGATTTGTACAAGATAGTGGTCTACACAACATTACCTTATTGGTAATAATCTGTAGACCTAGCAAAAACGTACAACTGTCCACTCTTGTCCACTTCCCTTATACTGACACAAAATTAAATGGAGTTTTCTACACTGATAGATGTAGGAGAGAACCATGAAACAATCACGATTTTCTAAAACCCAAATCGTCACTATTCTCAAAGAAGTGGATGCGGGGATAAAAGTGGACAAAAAAACTATTAATGCTGAATTCTTCGATTCAATATCCAACCAATATCCTTTCAGACAAGGATAAAAGGCAAAATTAGTCGCATGCTCTAAATCGCATGTTGAACTATAAAATTCAATTTCAACACGCCAGCCCAAGTTTGGACACAAAGAAGCAGGGCTCTATGGTTACCACACTGCCATTCATCGCACACTGAAAGAACGCCCAAGCGCTATCAATATCTCGTGAATTTTATGGCATGCTACAATTTGAAAAATCCGGCCCTTTAGACCGGATTTGATGTATTGCACGTTTAGTTACTTATTTTTTATTCCATGACCAGTTCTTGTCGTAATAATTGTTCTATCGCTTCACTATCCACAGCCTTAAATAAGGCATCCCGAAATTCAGCGTGCATGATCCGGCGGGCTAGTTTTGAGAAAATTTTCATATGCTGATCACCAGCGGTATGTTTGTTCAACGTCAGCATAATGACAAACTGCACGTCTTCATCGCCCCAGCGGATGGTTTTAGCCAAACGCGCCACGCTAATAGTGGGCTGTTCAATATGCTCTGATTTGGTATGCGGAATGGCAAAACCAAATCCTAAACCGGTTGAAAAGACATCTTCACGCGCCCAAACGTCCGCGGCCAGTTTGACCGGATAACGACAACGCCCGGCCAAAAACAGATTATCGGTCATGGTTTTGATAACTTCTTCTTTGCTGCGTAAATCGGCATCCACCCAAATACAATCGCGGGCAATCATCGGCATATTTTCCTGACTCATGCGAAATTGCGCCAGCAGATGATCGACTTCCAGTGCGGTGCGACAATTCATAGCCTGATTCAGCAACAATCGACACTGGCGGCTATCCAGCCGGGCCAATCGCTGTTTGGTTGTCGCAATGCTGGGCGCGCTCATAGAAATTTCATCCAGTTCCATTCCCACCAAAAGCGGTAGCACAGAACCTTTGGCACCCAGTTCGCCGCACAGCCCAATCCAACGGCCGTGCCGGTGTACTTCGCGAACAATATAATCCAATGCACGTAAAAAGGCGGGATTCAAACTATTGTAATGTTTGGCGACTTTTTTGTTATCCCGGTCCACCGCAATCAGATACTGGGTTAAATCGTTGGTCCCGATACTAAAGAAATCAATCTCTTCACAGCATTGATCAATAATGAAAATGACCGAGGGAACTTCCAGCATAATGCCCAGTTTAATGCGTTCATCAAACGGGATTTCCTGGGCCCGTAATTTTTGCTTCACTTCACCCAACACTTCTTTAACCCACAAGATTTCGTCCATTGAAGAAATCATCGGGATCATAATTTTTAACGCGCCATGAGCAGAGGCCCGCAAAATAGCACTCAGTTGAGTACGGAACAGGGCTTCAAATTCTGGATAAATCCGCACCGCCCGATACCCCAAAAATGGATTGTTTTCTGGCTGAATATTTAGATAATTTAGGGGTTTATCGCCACCGATATCCATCGTTCTGACAATAATAGTTTTACCGTCGGCCGCCGTAATCGCCTGACAGAAGAGGTTGTACAGTTCGTCTTCATCTGGCGCTTGTTCCCGATCCATATACAGCATTTCAGTTCGAAATAAACCGATGCTTTCAGCTCCCCCGTCAAACGCAGGTTTGGCTTCAATGGGCAAGGCAATATTGGCAGCCACTTCCATTTTGCGTTGATCACGAGTCAGACCCGGCTGGTGGATAAATGCCTGCTGCTGTTCAGCCAGCTGGTGCTGAACCCGTAACTCCTGCTGATAATAGCGGGTGACGGCTTCGTCAAGCTGGCTGACGACCGCGCCGACATTGGCATCGAGCGCTACTCTCTGTCCTACCAATAACCGCAGCGGGGCTAAATCGACACCCACTAATGTGGGAATGTTAAATGACCGGGCCAAAATCACGGTATGTGATGTGGTGCCTCCACGGTTAAGGACCAGTCCTTTGAGATGATTTTTATTCAATTCTAGAAATTGACTGGGGGTCAAATCATCGGCAATACAAATACTCGCTTCGGTCAATTGCGCGTGTTGATCAAAACTACCTGAGCCATAGACCTGCTGCAAAAGCTGGAAGCTGACGTCGCGGATATCCAGCACACGTTCGCGCATGTACTCACTTTGAGAATTTTGCAGTTGCTGGCAGAAATGTTTAGCGGTTTCAATAATGGCGGTGGCACAGCTATGGCCCGCTTCCACCTGTTCATGCAACTGCGCCCCAAACAATCGATCCATCACAATAGACAAGTGCGCATCGACAATTTCTTTTTCAGTATCACGCGCCCGTTTTTTCTGGTTTTCCAAGGTGTTCTGTAAGGTCCGCAGGCCCAATTTTAACGCGGTAGATTCCTCTTCAAGGCTGCGGGCATCAGGCAGGTCATTGAGCTGATCAAAATCAAAGCCGGCCAGTTCAACTAGTCTACCCATCGCGACACCTTGACTGACACTGTTACCGCGACACACCGTCGGGTTCAGATGCGCTAAAGAACGCGGCAATGGAGTTTGCTCTTGATCATCGGGGATGGCTTCGGGGAGCGGTTGATCACAATGAATAAATTCGGAACCCAAAAACTGCTGGAGTTGTTCAAAGGCCTGATCTTCATCTTGTCCTTCAATAGAAATCAGACATTCATCCCCCGACAGGGTATCAGTCCCCACCAGAGAGAGAACACTTTTCGCATCACCTGTGACTCCCGTCCGGGTATTGGTCCACTGGATGGAGGATGCGAATCCATTGCAGAATTTTTCCATATGACTGGCCGGACGAGCATGAATACCATTCGGCAGTTCACAAGTAAAAGAGACTGTTTTCGCCATGAGAGCACCTGCTTTGGATAAATGAGATTAATTAAATTCATCATAAAAAGCTGTGGCTGGCTCGCAACGGGACAGAGCGGCTAAAAACTAGATAATTGTGCTCACTTCATTCAGCTTGTGATGCAGTTCTCAAATTTGTTATATCCGTAATAACCCCTTTATCAGAGACATTTGCGAGTCTGATCACTATTTATCAGTAACAGCACAATTATCCAGTATTTAGCTATTTTTTCTTCTCCCGAACCTGTCGTCGAGTTTCTATAGTAATCAGCAATCCAATTGATTCAGTCATGAGCTGAATGAATTGGGAGGTGCGATACATGCGTGTGTCGCCAGTTCTGTATCCCTACACAGTAATCCCCGGGAGGGAACGATGAGTGAACTTATCCACATACTAAAAAACACTCGCCAGCATCTAATGACCGGAGTTTCACATATGATTCCGTTCGTGGTTTCCGGCGGTATTCTACTGGCAGCTTCCGTGATGATCTCCGGCAAAGGTGCCGTTCCTGATCATGGCGTACTGAAGGACCTCTTTACCATTGGGGGTGCAGGACTGGCGCTGATGATCCCGATTCTGGCCGCCTACATTGGTTATTCAATTGCCGATCGATCAGCACTGGCCCCCGCGGCGATTGGGGCCTGGGTTGCACAGAATTTCCACGCGGGTTTCTTCGGTGCCATTATCGCCGGCTTGCTCGGTGGCATCGTGGTTTATTACCTGAAAAAAATTCCGGTCGCCAAAGTCCTGCGCTCGGTCATGCCTATTCTGATCATCCCGGTGTTCGGGACCTTAATTACCGCCGGTGCAATGCAATGGGTGCTTGCTGAACCCATCGGAGCCATGACCGTTTCACTGACCCACTGGCTACAGGGGATGCAAGGCGGCAGCATTGTCATTCTGGCCATTATCATGGGGTGTATGACCGCATTTGATATGGGAGGGCCGATTAACAAAGTGGCTTATTCTTTCATGGTGCTGTGTGTGGGCCAACAGATTACCAATGTGGTTGCCATTAACGCAGCAGCCATTGCGATCCCACCCTTGGCTTGCGGGTTTGCCAGCTTGGCTTCCAAAAAATTATTTACCAAAGAAGAACATGAAGCCGGGAAAGCCGCCATCATCATGGGTTGTGTCGGCATTACCGAAGGCGCGATTCCATTCGCAGCCGCTGATCCACTCCGCGTCATTCCGGCCAACATGATTGGAGCAGCTGTCGGTGCGGTCGCCGTTGCGCTATCGGGTGTCGGCAGCTATGCCGCCTGGGGTGGTTTTATCGTGTTACCGGTTGTTGAAGGCCGTATAGCCTACATTCTCAGTACCCTATTCGGTGCCGTAGTGGCCGCAGCGCTGATTATTCTGCTGAAACACATCATTCCACAGAAAAATTTAAAACAAGAGACCAACGCATCGGATGATGACTTGGATCTGGAAATTGAAATTGGCTGATGGATCTGAAATGTCCATAAGGTTGTCTCCCGAATCAATCAATGAGGATTTTACCATGACAAAAATAATTGCTGTAACCGCTTGTCCGTCTGGTGTTGCCCATACTTATATGGCTGCTGAAGCCATTCAAAATGCAGCCAAAGCCAAAGGCTGGGACGTCAAAGTGGAAACTCAGGGGTCCATTGGTTTAGAAAACGAACTAAGCGCCTCTGATATTAAAGACGCCGACATTGTGCTACTCACCAACGATATCGGCATTAAAAAAGAAGATCGTTTCACCGGTAAAAAAATCGTCCGGATTGGCGTGAGTGACGCCGTCAAACGAGCCGATGCGATAATGAATAAACTTGAAGCATTACTGGCCAAAATAGCCTAAATCAACCGGCGGGTCTGACCACAGACCCCGCCTTCATTTTCATGTTGTTTAAGGAGCGCCTACCATGCCCAGTGAACGTATCACCCGACTGAAAACAGCGTTATTTGCTCGCCCTCGGGAAATCTCCCTCGAAAGAGCTTTGCTCTATACCGAAAGTCACCGTCAAACCGAAGGTGAACACGTTCAGATCAGACGGGCTAAAGCGGTGCAATACATTCTGGAAAACGTACAGATATCGATCCGCGATGATGAACTAATTGCCGGAAATCGCACAATCAATCCCCGCAGCGGAATTATTTCGCCGGAAATGGATCCGTACTGGATCGATAAAGAACTCGATACTCTGGACTCACGTCCACAAGACAAGTTTTTTATTTCTGAACGCGATAAACAAATCTACCGCGAACAGCTGCTGCCCTACTGGCAAGGCCGTTCGATGAAAGATTTCATTAATTCACGGATGTCCGATGAGGTCAAACAAGCGCAAAGCACTCGCATTTTCAGTGTGAACCAAACCGATAAGGGTCAGGGTCACATCATCATTAATTTTCCGCGCTTGCTCAATAGCGGTCTGGGACTGCTGACACAGGAATTGCAAACCTGTTGCCGCGAGCATCCCGATAATCATTTTTATCGCGCAGCTGCCCTGCTGCTCGAAGCCGCCAGCGCCCATATCCGCCGTTATCAGGTGTTGGCTGAAACAATGGCCGACGATTGCCACGACAACCAGCGCCGTCAGGAGCTACGTGACATCGCCCGCATCAGTGCCACCGTAGCAACACAGGCCCCGCATGATTTTCAACAAGCGTGTCAGCTGTTTTGGTATATGAATATTATTTTGCAGTTTGAATCCAATGCCAGCTCGCTGTCGCTGGGCCGGTTTGATCAATACATGATGCCGTTTTATCAGGCCTCGCTCGATCGCGGCGATGATCCCGCACAATTACAGGAACTTCTGCAATCTTTATGGATTAAGACCAATGATGTGGTGTTACTGCGATCCAGCAGTAGTGCCAAATTCTTTGCTGGATTTCCAACCGGCTACACCATCTTATTAGGCGGATTAACCGAAACCGGCCGCAGCGCCGAAAATACGTTATCGACGCTCTGTCTGGATGCGTACCAGCATATTCAGTTACCCCAACCTAATTTAGGCGTGCGCGTCAACGAACTGATGGAGCGGGAATTTTTACTGAAAACAGCCGAAACCATCCGACTGGGAACAGGGATCCCGCAAATTTTCAACGATGAAGTGGTGGTTCCGGCCTTTTTGAACCGGGGCGTGTCATTGGAAGATGCCCGCGATTACTCCGTGGTCGGGTGTGTTGAATTGTCGATTCCGGGACGCACATACGGCTTGCATGACATTGCGATGTTCAATCTACTTAAAGTGATGGAACTGACCATGCGTGCCCATGAAAATACCCCAGATTTAACCTACGAACGTCTGCTCACCGACATCGAGAGCAATATCCGCCATTACGTCAAACTGATGGTTCAAGGTGCCAATATTTGTGATATCGGCCACCGCGACTGGGCTCCGGTACCGCTGCTGTCATCGTTTATTGACGATTGTGTGGTCAATGGTCGGGATATTACCGAAGGAGGTGCCCGTTATAATTTCTCCGGCGTTCAGGGCATTGGGATTGCTAATTTAAGCGACTCGCTATTTGCACTGCAGAAGTTTGTATTTACTGAAAAACAAATGAGCTTCAAACAATTAATGGATGGTCTGAACAGCGATTATGCCGGTGAATCAGGCCGCAAATTACAGGCCCAACTGAGCCATAAATATCATAAATACGGGAACGATATTGACGAGGTTGACGATATCAGCGCGCATCTACTGCGCGTTTACTGTAAAGAAGTCGAACAATACTCAAACCCGCGGGGCGGCCATTTTGTTCCCGGTTCATACACCGTTTCTGCGCATATTCCACTGGGCATGGTGGTCGGCGCAACACCAGATGGCCGCCATACGGGTGAGCAGCTGGCCGATGGGGGGCTCTCCCCGATGGTCGGAAAAGATCATCAGGGCCCAACTGCGGTACTGCGTTCGGTCAGTAAGCTGGATAACTACCTTTTGTCCAATGGCAGCCTGCTGAATGTGAAATTCTTACCAGCCACTCTCGAAGGGCCACAGGGGCTAAACAAACTAGCCGATTTTTTAGAAGCCTTTATGAAACTCAAACTGGTGCACATTCAGTTTAATGTCGTCAATGCACAAACCCTGCGTGAAGCGCAGCAACATCCTGAAGATTACGCCGGATTAGTGGTTCGCGTGGCCGGATACAGTGCCTTTTTTGTCGAACTCAGTAAAGAAATCCAAGACGACATTATTCGTCGTACCGCTCATCAACTCTGAGGTTATTATGCGTGGACGAATTTTCAACATTCAGCGTTACTCACTGCATGATGGGGCCGGCATTCGCACGGTAGTCTTTTTTAAAGGCTGCCCGCTACATTGCCCCTGGTGTTCGAATCCGGAAAGCCGGTCACCGGACATTCAATATGTCCGACACGAACAGCAGTGCCTGCATTGCCAAGCATGTACACACGATGTTGAAACTTGTCCTTCCGGGGCTTATCAGCAAATTGGTCAGGATATGACCATTGATGAGATTGTGGCCATCTGCAAACGCGATGCGGTATTTTATCGCACCTCATCCGGGGGGGTGACCTTGTCGGGAGGTGAGGTACTGGCACAAGCCCCATTTGCGACCGCGTTGCTACAACGACTGCAACAAGCCGGCTTTCGCACAGCTATCGAAACCACCGGCCACGGCGGTCAAAAACCATTACTGAAAATGGCCGCTTCCTGCAATGAAATTTTATTTGATTTAAAGATCATCAATCCAGAACAAGCCAAAGCTATTGCCGGGATTCACAGCCAACAAGTTCTGGATAATTTTCGGGCGCTCAGCCTGGGAGGATACCCGGTGATTCCGAGGATACCGCTGATCCCCGGTTACACCATGAGCGAAGTAAATCTCAACGAGATCCTGG
Organism: Celerinatantimonas marina; assembly: GCF_046054165.1. Lineage (NCBI taxonomy): Bacteria > Pseudomonadati > Pseudomonadota > Gammaproteobacteria > Celerinatantimonadaceae > Celerinatantimonas > Celerinatantimonas marina. The sequence goes on from NZ_JBFNXK010000006.1 coordinate 92,895, forward strand.
ATTTTCTAGCCCCCCTTCCTGTAACCGAAGTGCATCTGTTGCCATTCCACCAGTTAGGGTCCAACAAATATACCCTACTGAATATGGACTACGCACTGAAAGACACACCAGTTCCCGAAACGGATCAGATCCAGCTCATTAAAGACCGTTTTAGTCAGGTGGGCTACGCCGTCACTATTGGGGGCTAGTCCGGAGACAATTTTGAAACTCACACTCTGTTTTACAGGAAACCGTTATGCTCTACATGATTGATTCTGCCAACATTGAAGCGATTCGCCGCTGTGTGGATCTCTATCCAGTCGCAGGCGTCACCACCAACCCCACCATTGTGTCTCGGGAACACCGGCCACTGGCGGATATCCTTAAAGACATTCGCGCGGTCATCGGCGATGATCGCATGCTGCACGCTCAGGTTTCAGCCTCAGATACCGAAACCATGATCGCTGAAGCTCATCGGTTAAACGAGTTTGTCGGCGGTGAATTTATTGTAAAAGTACCGGTTTCAGCACCGGGAATGAAAGCCATTCGCTTACTGTCTCAAGAAGGTATGCGCGTTACGGCAACCGCTATTTTATCGGCCCAACAAGCACTGATGGCTGCGGTCGCCGGAGCGGAATTCCTCGCGCCTTATATTAACCGATTAGATAATATCGGCGGTGATGGCTGCAAAGTAGCCGCAGATATTGTGCATCTGTTAAAAGTTCACCAATTACCCGCCAAAGTGTTGGGAGCATCTTTTAAAAATGTGCAGCAGGTTCAGGATTTAGCCATGTCTGGAGCCCAAAGTGTCACCGTAGCGCCGGATGTTTTTGAAAATCTGATCCGTCATCCGCTCACCGATTCCGGTCTGGCTCAATTTCATGCCGATTGGGAACAAGCATTCGGCGAAGGGAAAACCATACTAGACATGCTATGATCAAGAGCGGATCGATACCGGAGAAAAACGGCCGATCCGCCGTTTTTGGCTCAAAACCAAGGAGACCTTGTGTTCATAGTTGCTGTCACAGCCTGTATGTCCGGAGTTGCGCATACCTATATGTCGGCCGAGAAAATTGAAAAACTCTGTGCGGCACGCGGGATCCGTATCCGGGTTGAAACACAAGGCGCATTAGGGACCGAAAATAAACTGACGGAAGACGATATTGCCAAAGCCGATGTCGCTTTACTCATTACCGATATCAATGTTGAAGGCGAAGAACGATTCACTCATTGCCGACAAATCCGCGTTTCAACCAACATTTTTTTACGAGAAGCGAACCGGGTGATGAAAACCATTGAACAGATCTCCGGTTTATCTCCACAAACCTGTATCCATATTACCTAAAGCTTCGCTTTTATTGCTGCAAACTGTGGTAATGCACCCGATATTGCGAAGGGGAGCGGCGCGTCTGCTGTTTAAATAAACGGCAAAAATAATTACTATCGTTAAACCCGCAATGCATAGCTATTTCTTTTACTTTCAAATCATACTGTTTCAGCAATTCTTTCGCATGTTCTAGCCGGACATAATTTAAATACTCGTTAAATGACAAATGAGCTTCTTTACGAAATAGATGCGACAGATAGCTAGGCGAAATATAAAAAGCCTGAGCCAGACTTTCCCGGGTCATAGGGCTTTGATAATGCGTTCCGATATGATTACGAATTGCTTCAAATAAGGCTTTACTGCGCGATAAATTTTCAATGGGATGATGAATCAGATCCAGCACCGAGCTCAGCACCGCTCGCACCAACAACAATGCCGTTTGCTGATCGAATTGTTGCAGGCTCAATTCGGTAAGCGACTGCAACATAAAGGCCGTTGTTCTTGGGCCACGGCGTAGTACATGATATTTTCCCATCGAAGTAAATTGCTGCCCATTCCAGTCCATAACGCTAAAACCTAAACGCTGCTTGCCAAATAACAGACTTAACGTTCTGACGGGTTGATCCCAATCGGGTTCATTCCAACCATCTTTCGGCACAAACAACACCATTTGAGGTGTCTGCACAATCGAACGGGATTCTTGATCTTCTCCGGCAACCGTCATGCAAACCTGCCCCGAAATCACCAACTCTAAGCGGGGAAAATCGACATGATACGCCAGTGAAGATGGATGCCCGGACGCTCTGGCATATTCAATCTGCCGCAAGCCGCTGCTGTCTTGGATCCACCGACTGAGCATCCGTTCGATATCCATCAACGTCACCGGCGCATAGATACCATCTGAAATAGGGGGTTGCTCTTGATTCATCAGGCCTCTCCATACACCTTAATCTCACGTCATTGTACCGAAAAAAGACCCGCATATCCGTGACATCTATCCGCAAGAGAGCCGCCTCTGGCCATTAAAGAAACCATCCACGTTGGGATAAAACATGGCTGACAATGTTTACCCTCTTAAGTGGTCTTCAGGATTATTAAACGACAAGAATCATGTATTATTCTCATTAAGATCCAGATGTATTGGCCGTCCACCGAAAAAGAGTCAACTTGGCAGAAATTGTGAGTCGACCAATAAAAATTGGGGTACGATCCCTTCAAAAGTGAGCGCCTATTGACCTTCTGTGGTTGCATATTGTTCCCATAAAACATTTTGAATGCAGTGCAAAGCACACAGCCAAATTAGATTTGGCACTAATGGTCCGTAACCAAGAACAACACGGGTTCAAACGATCAAGGGCGGTGAGGCTTTCTTTCATTCCTATCCGTTGAACCCGTTTGAGAATCACGGTACTCTGCCATTTATTGAATCATCAAAGAAATACTGCGAATGACAGCCATCATCGATAAACTAGCCTGGATCCATATTCAGAATCGTAAAATATTATTAACTCGCTCTTACGGGAAAACATTATTTTATCTGCCGGGCGGCAAACGAGAAGCCGGGGAAAGCGATCAACAAGCATTGCTTCGGGAAATTCAGGAAGAACTCAGCGTTGCACTTCAAGCCGATTCACTACGCTATGCTCAAACATTCCGCTCTCAGGCCGATGGCAAAGCGGAAGGCATTGACGTCCAACTCACCTGTTATTTTGGACAAGCTGACGGGCTCCCCCAAGCCAGCTCAGAGATAGAACAGCTCGCTTGGGTAGATAGTAGCAATCAACAACTTTGCTCGCTGGCCGCGCTTCAGGTTTTTCATTGGCTTAAACAGCAGGATTTAATCGATTAACCAAAGCAGTACCCGCCCCGAATCAGGAGACACTTCGGGGATCATAAAAAAAGTTCTTCAGACCAGATGACACAGTTTTTCCCTCGATCTTTGGCAACATAAAGCGCTTTATCCGCTTTCGAAAATAGATCGGAACTGGAGCTCGTATCGATCGGAATACACGTTGAGCCACCAGCACTTACGGTGATGTCCGTTTCACGGGCAATAAGCGCGACCGCAGCCATGATCAGCTGCCGAGCTTGTTCCTGCGGATAGTTCGGCAACAAAGCCACAAATTCTTCTCCGCCAAAGCGGGAGATCAATAGTGATTCATCCGCAAAATGCCGGGCCAGTAAATCAGAAACCTGCTGCAATAACAGATCCCCGGCATCATGTCCGAACTGATCGTTGTAACGCTTAAAATCATCAATATCAAAAATCGCTAGTGAGAGCGGATGCTCGGTCTGAATCGCTTTCAACCACTCTTGACTCAAAATTCTCTTATAATGTCGACGATTGGCCAGCGAAGTCAGACTGTCACTGTTAGCCAAATGCTCCAGCATATTCCGCTGATGCACTAATTGTAGATGCGTCTGCACCCGAGCTTTGACGATCCCCGGATGAAAGGGTTTAAAAATATAATCAGCAGCACCAAGCAATAACCCTTTTTCTTCATAGTGTTCATCACTCAAACCCGTGATGAAGATCACCGGCACCGAATGAGTCGGCGGGTATTGCCGTAATGCCGATAACGTATCAAATCCATTCATCCCTGGCATTTTCACGTCCAGAATAATCAAATCCGGCACACTACTTCGCACTTTCCGCAGCGCCTGCTCACCACTTTTTGCTAAGATAACGTTCACTTCACTGCGCAGTAAGTTACTCAGTACTTTTAAATTAATCACTTCGTCATCGACGATTAACACGCGTTGGGTCCGGCCTGTTTGCTGTTCTACCGCTATCACCATCCACTCACCTAATTCGATATTTGCTGCGAATCATAATAGGAATACCTCTCCCCGGAACGATCAAACCGGTAGATAGCCGAATCGGCCATTTTATTTTTCGTTGTGATAAACCAGATAGCCTAAGAATAGACCTGATTTATATCAGTAGGCGTATCTAAATATCCAATCCTTTAGCGACTTATGCCCTACCATTAAAATTTACGGTAGCTCATTTTTCCATCGAATTGCAATCTCAAATGCTTTTTCAAATTCGACATCGTTAACATATTGGCTCATTTGCATCACCCGGACCAAAGCATCTGGATAATGACGGACACGAGACATTAATGATTTCAATGTAACTTCGACTGAAAAATCAGACTGTTGCAATTGTTCCAACAATATTTCTAAATCCGCAGCCGTTAAGATTTGCGGATGATCAACCCCATGCTCCTGACGTTCCTGAAATAAGGGTGCCAACTGTTTCATGATCACCGAAAGCTCCAATAGTAGCGGCTTCGGATCCACATCCAATTGATGTTGCAACCGTTTTTCAACCTCGGTAGCCAAAGCTGACAACTCAAATGCTCCGATATACGCGGCATTCGATTTTAAAGTATGAGCCACATCCGCCAATTGCTCATCAGCCATCGTGCCGAATGCCCCTCGATCCAACCATGCGGCATATTGCTGATAGAAAGTCTCGACCAGTGACAGATACAGATCATAACGCCCTCCCAACTGTTTTAGAGCCCGAGGCACTACTAATCCTGAAATAGCCGATAACGCTGCAATTTGTAAAGATTGCGGATTCGCCACAGATTTTGTGGCCGCAGCAATAGTTGCCGGGTGAGGTAACGGTTGATGTAAACATTCCGCCAAGACCTGATATAACTCGCTCGGAGCCACGGGCTTACCAATATGAGCGTCCATCCCTGCGCTTAAACACTCATGGATGGCACTGTCACTGACATGAGCGGTCATAGCGACAATCGGCTGTCGAAAATGCATCTGTTTGCGGAGTAAACGAGTGGTCGATAACCCATCGAGCTTCGGCATCTGGATATCCATCAACACAATATCCACGGGCTGCTGTTTGAGCAATTCAATGGCCTCTTCACCATCATTGGCAATCAGCACTTCAATCCCACAGTCATCCAGATATCCCTGAGCTACCTGTTGATTCACTAAATTATCTTCCACGAGCAACAAACGATAGGCTGATAAATCAATGGGGGTTGATACTGTGCTTGGGGCATGTACCGGTCCAATACGAAATAATATTTCTTCAACGGCATCAAATAACGAGGAGGGCGAAACCGGCTTTTCTAAAAAACGACTAATTAATCCTGATTGTAAATGTTCCAGTACCGCTTGTTTCTGATAGGCAGAAATCATCAAAATCGGCGGGGGCTGGGTATGAAACAGCTTTTTGATCCGTCGGGAAGTTTCCACACCATCGATACCGGGCATTTTCCAATCCAACAGAACCGCTTCAAAAGGCCGATCGGATGTAAATGCCTGCGCGATTTTTTCAAGCGCCTGATGACCATTGGTCGCCGTTTCGACCTGATAACCTAACTCATCCAGCATACCGGTTAATGCTTTGCGGGATAATTCCAGATCATCCACCACTAAAACCTTATGTCCGCTTCCCTCTTTAAAATGCCGACTCATGGGAGATGACTCTGCGATTTTTAAAGGAAGGGCTACATGAAAACAGCTCCCCTTTCCCTCTTCACTGTCTAAAGAGATAGAACCGCCCATCAGCTGACACAATCGCTGACTAATAAACAATCCTAATCCACTGCCCCCATAACGCCGAGTAATACTATCATCAGCCTGAGCGAAGGCCCGAAACAGATGTTCCTGCTGAGCCTTGGATATTCCGATCCCAGTGTCAGTCACCTCAAAATGCAACCATATCTGATCACTTAACTGAGCCGATTCGGCATAAATTTTTAACGATACTGACCCTTGCTCCGTAAATTTAAGCGCATTCCCAATCAGATTGATCACGATTTGCTGGATCCGGGTCGGATCGCCAATCAATTTATCCGGAACGGCGGGGTCAATATCCAAGACCATTTCAATCCCTTTTTCATGGGATTTCAGATCCCCCACATTCAGGGCCTGACAGACCACCGATTCTAAATCAAATTCAATCTGTTCAATTTGGATCCCATTCACTTCAATTTTGGAAAAATCTAAAATATCATTCACCAACCGCAGCAAAACTTCCCCGGAATCCAGAATTTTAGCCACATAATCCTGCTGAATATGATCTAAGGGGGTTTTGTGTAATAGTGAGCACATTCCAAGCATCGCGTTGATTGGAGTACGGATTTCATGGCTCATCCGCGCGACAAAAGACGATTTAGCTTCCAGAGCAATCTCTAATTCCTGAGTCGTCTGCTCTAAGTCTCGAGTTCTGGATTTAACCTTGTCATCCAGATTTTTATTAATATTTTCAAGTGCCTGGCTATATTCCTGAAGCTTGATATTGGCAGCCAGCGCCATCTGCTCAGCAGCTTTGATATCGGATATATCCCGGCTGACCCCACAGACAAAAGCAGGGTGACCAGATTCATCAAAAATGGGAACGAACAAAGTGCTGGCAAACAAGTCCCGACCCGATTCAGTGACATATTGTTCAATACTCACCGGTTTTCTGGCCTCAATCGCCTCGTGATAAGCCGCATAGAGACCCTCAACAATCTCGTCATTCCAGAATTTCCGAAGGCTCAATCGGCAATACTGCTCCTCCTCCTTTAATCCCATCATAGCCCGGGAAGCCGGATTATTATCATAAAGTGAAAATTCGCCATCAGGCTCGACAGCCATAATAAACATGAAATCAGCAGAATGTTCCCACAACTGAGCAAAACACTCCTTCATCACCTGTTGGTGATCAATGTCGTCATGCGGATAAGAAGTCATTCAGTATCCTTACACCTTCCCTTTCAAAACATTACTAAAACAGCCTACAGGCCGCTTCAATCCAAGCTGCATGCTTATTAAACTGACCTGTTTTGAAAGCGTCTGTCAACAAAAATACCCAAGATCGTAAAATATCAACTAATCTATCAATATAATTGATAAATAGATATCAAGATCAAGTCAACCCTGATAGAAAACGAGCATGGAAAAGCGAAAATACAAACCGCTCATCAAAAATCATCAGCGGTTTGAAACTTATGTGAGAGATGAATATCGGAGTGACTAAGCTGTCGTCAAGCGTAGGGATGCGGCATTCGCTTGCAAATAAGCATTACCTATCGAGGTTCCATTCGCTTGCCAGGCGGTAAGGATCAGTTGAGCTTGCTGCAAATCCAGATAACCACTTAACGAAAAAGGCTTCCCGTCAGGATTCATCGTCGCTAACGAGAGACTCTGTCGGTAGGATACTCCGGCCAATGACAGCGTATCGGTAAATCCCTGAAAAGGCTGAGCCGAACCCTCCGCAAATACGATAACACCACTCACCCATCCGTAGGAATTAACGACTTTCAATTTCAGTTGGATCCCGCTGCCTAGCTCACGCCAAGAGCCATTGATCGGATTGTCGATGACTTTCTGTGGTATTTGCCAATCCAAAGAGCAGGGCTGAGCAGCCCCGGTGCGGATAAAACCCAGTTTATCCACATAATCCCCCACGGCCATATTGTCATAATCGACGGTCGCAACCAGTGAATTAATCAAGGACAGTTCACCTTGGTCATTGAGTTGTCCACAGTAGGTCGAGACCCAATGCCAGGTTCCATTATAATCACTTGGCTTAGCATTCAGAGCTTGCCAGTCAATGGATAACACCAGTGCCTGTCCCTTGTCCTGCGTCGGTTCCTGTGGAACACAACGCCCAAATACTGGATAGGTTCCCGATGCACCGGTCGTTGAAAAATAACTGCCAGTAATCACGCCCAAAGGATCCACGTTCAGATCCATAACTGAGTGATAGCTGTTCTCCCAGCGCCCAGCTAACTGATATTGTGACTCACTCATGCAAATCTCCTAACTGAAAATAGCGGCTGAAGTGGGTTGTTGAGTCTGAATGATGGGCACGCCCCCCAGTTTATTAAATAACCAGATCCCTTTCGGTTCGATCGCACCATTCGCGCCCATCTGATACTGATAAACGGTATATAAATGGTCCATCAAGACGGAACCGACTAACGCGATCTGCTCTAGCCCTTGCATGGGTTGAAACTGTGGGAACGTCTCCCCGATATGGTCCCCCGCTTCAATCGTCACCTGATAAACATCCGACGGGATCGCCAACTGCTGCGGTAACCCCTTATCATCCGGCCCCAGATCAATCGTCAGCACATCTCCTGTACGAGTGGTTTCTTCCAGCAATTTTTGCATCACCGTAGGGTCACCTTTAAACAGTGAGGATCCCGAATCCAGACACAAATAATAAGGATGTGCGCTATCACTGGCACAGATCAACTCTTGGCCCACCGTCATCGACTGAAACTCACTGGTCCAAACATAATAAAGCGATTCCACACTCGACTTTTGCCACGGCAGAAATAGATATTCATGACTCTCACAATAACGAGGGTCCAATTGACCAAAACTAACGGTTCCCTGATTAGTCGCGGCATCAGTTTCAAATGCAATCCATAAATGCGATGGATCCATGATGCCCGCTTCCAACAAAGATTCCACAAAATGAAAGGACTGATCTTCACGGCTGCGATGGATCCCACGATAAGCGATCGGTTGATGGGACGGACTACTCGGCAGGGAACTATAACTAGGGAGACCAAGACCGCCATCCCAGTTCAACTCCTGAAACTGGTTACCACTGTACTTTTTAGATAAATATAATTCAGAGTCAAGTGTCGTGATTGCAGACGCATCCACAGAAGCGACAACCGGGAAACTCATCCGATCCGCCCCCTGCTCAACCGACATGGTTCCCCAGGGTCCAAAGTCAACATCGGGATGATCAGGCTGCTGGAGTTTAAAGGTACTCGAATACTCACTATTAAATGCAAGCCCCCCATAGTGCTGACGATCAGCCACCGGACTCACCCCCGAAGAGACCCAGTTAAAGTTACTGCCGGTATCCAGCGCTATTTTTAGGATCTGAGGCGGCGTACCAATGCCGATCTGAGCATACCAAGGTGTAGCCCCGTTGGACTGATAAGGCCCCCGAAACAAAGTTAACGACAGTCCCGACGATGATGGATCATTCATTGCTACAACATCCTTATTAACAAAATAATTAACCTAATAAGTTTCTTCGGCTTTGTCGACCAGCCATGTCAGTTTTTACAAAAAAGAGACTGAACGACCTCTCAGTAGGGAATCAACGCAAGGGAATCAGTCACAACGGGAAATCCACGGTCGTGAACGATTCAGAAAGGGGAAAGGGGCCTGTCAGACCACTTTTTTGATCAAGAGATCCTCAATCAATCGCAGGTCATTATCCGCTGATGCCTTTTGCTCACACATCTTAAGTTCGAGGTGTCGCTGCAAATGCCTCGGTAACGACTGATACTCAGCAATAATCTGATACAACCACATCTCGCTATCCCACGAAAGCGAGTGGGTCGTCAGATAATCCAATGCACTGATGCGCTTCCCGGACTGAGCGACATCCAAATAAAACTGTTCAACTGCGGCCTTTAACGCCTGCTGGCGCAAAGCCACCGCATCATTCACCGGAAGACTGGCCCCTGCAATAGAGGCCGGAGCCGAGAGTTCCTCAGCAGACAGCGATCGAGGTACGGCTTTCACAATCTCAGCCAATTGCACTTGGTCACTACTGCGATCCAATGCAATAGCTGCGGCCGGGATGATAGCTTCTGCCACATTAAACAACCTGGGGAGCTCACTGCGATTCGGATAATCCAATGGTCGATAGCCCGGATGTTGCCGTAAAAAGGCAACGGTATTGGCGATCAGAAGTGAACGAGATTGCTGTTGCCGGAACTTCGCCAACAACTCGACAAGTCGCTTTTGAACCTCAAGCAAACTACTGTGATGCGCACTCAATTGCATCTGTAGCTGACTCACCAATAACTTACGCAGCCCATTACTCCCTTCGCAAAGGCCGATCAGTTCTTCAAAATCGATCAGTTCCAAACCATCCAGTAGGCGTCGCAGTTGACTTTGCGCCCGCTCATTTTCACGGATTTTATCTTCAAGTGTGGCGACAAAACCAAAATCACTATTGAGCCGATGCCATAGACTATCAATCGCCTCGGCAAACTGACCACTTAAATCATGGACCTGTTCAGTTAAACGCTGCAACTGAAGTTCAGCAATCGCATAATCCCCTTGTTGCTCGGCGCGGCGATAAGTGCCAACGCGATGGCGAAGTTGCTCCAGTTTATCCGCAACATCCGCATTGATCTGACGCCGATTTTCATCGGCGATCATGCTAGCGATCAGCTCACTCATCAAAGGCCGTAACATCAGTGGTTGATCGGGGCTCGGTCGCCACAAAATACGTGCATCGATCAGCTTTTTCAGTGCCAATTCACTGACGGCATTTTCTGGAACCTGCCCCTCGACATAAGCACTCATTAACACCTGATGATGCTTACCCAAGAGCGCCAGCCGTTTAGCACCCACTTGAAAAATCGCCGAAGTCGGCGCCATTTCACTCATCAGAGCAGGCCCTCCTGAGTGGGTTCACTCTCGATCGGCAGATGTTCTTCACTACGGATAAACTGGATCAGTTCAATCAGATAGTCGATCTTCCCGGTCACAATATAATACTGACGTTCCGTATGTGGCTGGAGCAAATACCCATGCTCTTTCAGCCGGCGGAAGATCAGTTTAATTTGATTATCCAATGCTTCACTGTGACTATTAAAAAACCGATCTGCGGCCAATTGATTCAGCCGCTGACGCAGACTTTGGTTATCTTCGCAGCGCAGCACAAACTCCTGTAACTTCAGGGTATCCCCCGCACTGAGCGCCCGATCTTGCCCCATCGCTTCCTGTACCAATTGCATCCATTCCAGCAGCGGTAATAAAGCCTGAATCGTCTCGTTAAACTGGCGAGTGAGTTGTTCACGGGCGGCACCGTTGAGCTCCACATATCCTAAAAAAAATACGGAACCATCGGTACTGGCCACCAAACGACGGTTTAATGGCCGTAAATAGTGATCAATATCCTCATGTGTCTTAAGGTCACTTAAATGTCGAAAAGCATCCTCATCACTGACCTGACAGATAAATTCACCACGCAGTAAACGCTCTAATAACGGGCCGTGTTGGATCATGAGGGGATCTCCATCGTTTGCGCCAAAGTTTGGGCCAGCGGGCTCAGTTTCGGTTGGATCCGCTTCAGTTGACGCTGCGTGGGATCCTGCTGATTCACGGCCAGCAGATAACGATGTGAAAAGAGCATCAAAACATCTGATTCCGGGTTCGGAAACGCGCCGACAATAATAATTTGATTATCACTACAAGCCTGAAAGAGTTTCTCAACATTGTGATAGGCGAGTGTCCCAATTTCATCGATCGGCCAATGGATCGTCACCACCGCATCACCGCGCATCAATCGCGTAAATGCCAGCAAATACTTACATAAAATCAGATACGCCATTCCGTGGCTGGATGATTCAAGCAATTGCCGATCATTTTTAATCACCAACTCGGAGCCACTTTCCCGAAGATGTAGTTCTAAACGCAAGAGCGATTCCATCTGATATTGTTCGTTAGCTCGCAGCAATTCGACCACATCAGCCAAAGCATCTAAATACGCATCGGAAGGCAGTGCCTTACCCGATTGGCTCCATTCATCATACAGATTGGCAAAATGCTTCAATGGTTCCCAAAAGCCGAGTTCATCGATCGTCGAAATGATTTTTACCTCTGAGCGCTCAATGCCTTCCAACGTGAGATCATCGGCCACCGCATCACTGAGTCGTTTACTCTGGCGTGCAATCCGCTGATTGATATCCCGAAACACAATAAAGAATTTTTTTAAATCACCGCCGATATTTTCGCCCATTTCCAGCAATTGCCGCTGTTGATCACGCAAAATATGCAGCAAATTTCCCAAAATATGCAGTGATGCGCGAAGGGGACTATTTTCCGGTAGCTTACGTTTCTCATAATCAAGACGATCTAAAAACTCAACTCCAGCATCTTTACTCAACAGTAATTCAAACTGTTCCAACTGATCTCGCAGCTGTTTTTCCAATTGACTACGCGAGGCCAGAGTTTCACTGGCACGGCTCATCCGCTCGGTCAGATCACTACCGGCCGCCAGCGACTGCTGCGCCGGGGCCAAATCCAACACGCGCAACTTCGTCAAGAGTGGCGTCAATTGCTGCACCCAGCTTTCAGCATAATGCAACTCATTCTGACACTGCTCTTTACGCTCATCTAAGCGCTGACGCTGTTGGGTGAAATCGCTATGCAGGTGCTCAAGCTGACTCACGCACTGTCGCTGCATCTGTTTAAGTTGAGTTTCCTCTTCAAGCAATTTAGGCCGGTACTGTTGCCAGTCCAGCTCCATAAAACGCTGCCATTGCACCAGCTCATCCAGACGAGCCGCCACGGATTCAATCTGAGTCTGCAGTTGCTGCTGACGCTGTTTGGATTGCGCAATCCGGCTCGGATCAACCCCTTTATCCGACAATTCTTCATTAAAGGCCTGTTCTAGCTCTTGAAGCTGAGCCCGATGGCTATCCCGTTTTTGTTCCAGCTGTCGTTCCAGCATCTCAATTGCATCATCAACGGTTTGCAGCTCACTTTCCCAATCCAGCTGAAACTCTAGTTTCTGCGCCTGATAATCATCATTTAAGGCGGTCAACGCTTTATCTTGGCGCTGCTCAATTTGCTGTTGTTGCGCACGCGCATTTTCAAACTGTTCCCGCCATTTACATTGGTTTTTCACATTGAGTTGCTGGAGCTCATCACGCAAGCGATCCCGAGCTTCGCGGGCATAATCGATATCCTGTTCAGCTTGCGTCACCTGCCACTGAGCTTGCTCAACCTGCTCACGCAATAATTGGCTATTTTCGTGACATTGATTGAGCTCTTTTTCGGCGTGTTGCTGTTTTTGTTGCAGGGATCCAAGCTGCAATTCAGCTCGGTGTAGCTGTGCAGTTAGCTCGGTCTCATCTTGCGCATATTCAGGCGCATCAATCACATTGAGATCCAGACGGACACCCAAAATAGTCTCACCCGCGTCGTCAAACTGCGGTGAAAGATCGGTACGTTCTAATAAACTGGCTTCAATCACTTTACCGAAGCGCTGCTCCCAGCCGGGCTGATGCTGTCGGAGCAGCTGACGCAGCGTTCCTTCTTGAGGGGTCAGCTGAGTTTGCAACTGTGCGAGCGCCTGCTGCTGTTGCCGCACACTCAACCGCATCTGTGAGAGCGCCTGATCAGCTTTTTCACGAAGTTCACGGCTTTGCTGCCATTGTTGCTGCAAACGAGCCTGTTGCCGACTGACGCTCTGATAGTTTTGTTGTAGCTGCTCCAAACGCAATTCGGCCTGTTGTAGAGGTTCCAACTGCGCCGGCGTCAATGAGGAATGATTCAGCTGACTTTCCAAGACGGCAATTTCACTGAGCGTATCGGTAATTTGTTGATGAAATTGGTTTTGCAGGTGTTGCCGCTGGCTTTGATAGTCATGCTCATGGTCGCTACGTTTTTGCTGTTGACGCTCACGCAAGGCATCTTTTTGCTGTTGCAAATCGCGGGTTTTGACCCGATGCTGCTCACTTAAACGCTGCAACGCATCGCCCAGCTTTGCCTTACGCTGGGCTAATTGACGTTCAATATCCTGATGCTGTTCCAGCATTAAATGATGCTGTTCTTTGAGCTCTTCCAACGTTTCACGCCACAGTGGCAACGATGCACTATCTCGCTGTAACTGGGGCATATTTTGGTTTTCATAATCATCAAACCGTTGCTGCAAATTGTCTAACCGGATCGTTTTTTCTTGTAAATCCGCATCAACTCGGCTCTGTTCGGCCTGCGCAACATCTCGGGCGGTTACATATTGTTCCCGTGTTTTTTTGAGTTCGTCACGAACCTGAGCCAGTTGCGCTTGAGCGTCGGCGAAAAGACGTTTTTGCTGCTCATAGTCCTTTTCAAGTACCGGCAATAATTGGGCTAGCTGGAGCTCATGTCCCGCCAATTGCACAGCCAATTGCTGGAGCATCTCAAAATTTTGTTGCAACGGTTCAAGACGCATCGACTGACGCATCTGCTGGATCCATTCCCGTGCTTTGGTATTTTTTACTTTGGTGGTCGGCAACGTGACGCCATCTTCCTCAAAAATCGCAGCCAGCATCGATTTCAGCGTATCCATTTTGCCTTCTTTAGCATGCACGGCACTGACCAGTTTTTCGATGTGCCGCAGCCGATGAGGACCACTCACCAGTCCGTATTCAGCCGCAAGCCGACGCAGTCGCAAACTATCCGAATGATTACCACGCAGCCCGGCAACATCATTCTGAATAATGCTACGATACTCACTCGTGGCACTGATTTTAGGAGAAATCTGCACATCGGGATATTGACGCATCGCAGCCGCCCACTGCGCATAAGCTCGAGCGGTTAGCCCTTGCTCACTTTGAATTAAATAGTGCTCACTTTGATAGGGTGCCCCGACAAACCGATACTCCACCCCACCCTCACTTTTACGAGTCAACACCACCTGACAGAGACTTTGATCGTCACGCTGATATTCGTAAATGATGTAACTATTTCGATAAGGCAGATAAAATTCATCAAATTTTTTACGAGTTTTCGGCACCACTCGATTAGGTTGCTCCCCATAAAAAACCGGGATCAATCGTTGCAATGTGGTTTTTCCGGAAGCATTAGTCCCACAAAAATTGGTATGTGCATCAACATCAATTTCAACCACCCCGGCCAGGTGGGTATGCAGCAAAATAATGCGGTGTAGCTGTGACATGCAAGCCCTTACTTATTCATAAATTTTTTAATGGGAGCACCCCATAGATGAGACGAACAGGATCAACCCGTGATCTGACTAACCACTCAGAGTCATCCGTGCAGCCCCCAATACAAAAAGGCTTTTGATCCGTGATGACTTAATCTCGCCTACCACACTTTCGGACACAGCAATCTTCAGATTACCTGCGGATTTTAATGCAGCGTCACAGACCCCAGTTTTGTTCAAAATGCGTTGTATTTGAACAAAGACTCAACCATAAAAGATCAGCAGATCCTAGCACTTATTATTCATGGTTCCCTATAAAACGCCAGTAAGTTACATCATGAAAGGTTAAAATCGAAGCGAAAAATCCAATAGGCAGAAATATGGAAGGATTAAATTTAGCGAATTCTTATCGCTCTTATTCACGACGTCGTGAACATACAAAATATCTCATCTAGTGATGCGATCCGATGAGTCATAATAGGACTATATTGGCAAAGCTGCACAGTATTACCTACAGTCAACCTAATCTGTATGAATATTTATCAGATTCATTTTATCAGTCATTTAAATCGATTATTAAATAATCGCTATTATGCGATATAATTTATTCACCTCAAGATATGTTTTTATATATTTTAAATAGCCATGTGATAAATATATAATCAATTTTAAAGTTGAATACCTGATAAAAATAAAGGGTAAACCGATGATAATCTCTATATTATGACTTAAATAAGGCTTATTAATGTTAAAATTATAACCATTATTCAGCTATTCCCAACCACCGAATACCCTTTTGAATCATTTAGGCAATTTGTCGAACCGGGGCAGACTGATTAAAAAATGTCAGTAATTCTCTTCCAACCGCTTCAGAGGACTCTTTACTTTCCAGATCGAGAAAATGTCCCGCCTGAGGAATACCACAAAAACGACAATTTTTGAGATAATCTCCCATCACTTTAATATCTTCTAACGTCGTGTACTCGTCTTTTTCACCATTAATAAACAGTAGTGGAATATCAATTTTATCAAACATAGAGACATAATCCTGATGGTCCAGTTTCATGATCTGTTCAATATGGAAGATAACCTGTGCATACGTTTCTTCACTCAGCTGACAAAGATGACGGTAGTTAACCCGTTTCAATGCCCGAGGTAGATACTTACCGATTTCCTGATTCAAAAGTTCAGATGAAGCTTCAAATTGATGGTTTTCCATCAATGCCTTAGCACGTATCACATAGCTATACATCGCTTTATTCAACCTCGTTGAAAAGGCCGTAATAACAGCCCGTTTAATCGAACTGGGTCGATGTGACAATGTCATCAATGATGCCAGTCCTCCCCATGAAACGGATATAAGATTATCAGGCTGATAGTGCTCAATTAACTCTTCAAGAATCGCAACTTCATCTTTTTTAGTAATCAATTTCAGCCCCGGATTATGAGGTGCAGAATTACCAATAAAAGGAAGATCAAATAAGATTAAATTCATTTTATCTTTTAAATTACGAACTGTCGCAGAAAAAGATGCTGTCGTTGACATGGCTCCGTTGACTAAAATAGCGCTCTCTTTTGCCATAGGGCTATAGTAACATTCAACGTATATATTTCCTTTACTACTTTTAAATATTTCAGTGTAATTAGCCATGATTCCGTTCCTATTTTATTCATCTTTGAATGGAAAGTGATCATTAATTAAACACCCAGTTGACCTTTGGGTATTTAATATATCTTGATAGATGTAGAGCAAAAGCAAAGCGGGAAATCCCTTTGCAGATATAAGAGCTTTTCCTATCTCACGGCAGATAGTAACATACTAATCAATTATAATTAACCATTAAATCATTAGTTTTTGATAAAAAGATCATTATAATATTCTACAAATCGCCTCCTAATGGGGGAGTCAAGCAGAATAAAATAATTATAGCGCTGTATATCCCTCTTTATATTGTGTCAATTCCATTATTCATCCGAACAATATAGTGGAGCATATTGCTTCAACTTTGCATTCGTTATGACGCTTAACCGGCATCCGATCAATCTTATAAAAGAGACAGATTTATTTTTCAAAAATAATGGCTTTATCATCAATCGACACACACTCAATCAATCGTTCTATCCCACCCCAATAGACCTCACTCACATGCAGTCCAAAAGCCGAGGGGGAAATTAACCCCCAAGGCAAATTCAGAATTTGAATGGATTTAGGTACAAGGATCTCCTTATGATTTGTAATCGATTACACTTTAATTTGTGATCTACGTTTATTTTTTTACATCCTATTTAACAGAACCTGTCTTAAACACATTATTATTGCAACACAGTTCAATAATTTGGTCAGAATCCATTGTCATCTGGATTCTGAGTCTGCAGATTAGTATACGAAATATCAGTATTTCTAGTTCAAACAGGGCGACAGAGTAAGGATGTTGCTATCAACACGTCCAGGAGATCTTATGGGTGCCATCTACCGTCGATTCAGACTCACCACTCTCATTTCATTACAAAGTGGCGTTATCATTTTAGTCCTTCTTTTAGGTGCTTTAGTGGCAACGTATACACTGACGAATAAAATTGAAAGTTATGAGAAAATGACGCTAGTACGTCAGGTTACCGTCATCGGTCATGTAGCCACAAAAATGTCCGGTAACTTTATCGCTCTGAAATATCTAATCAATGCGGCTCGTTGGGGTAAAGATAACTCCGGTTATTACGTATTGGTTGATGGAAAAAGCGGGCGGATCTTAATTGATCCTCACGATCATAAAAAAGAAGGAAAGGTGATCGAATCAATCCAACTGACCAGCCATGAAACGCTGCAACAAGCCATTGCCGAAGTAAGCCAAACGAACCAACCTCGTTTAGTTGAATACATGATGTTGAATCCACTCACTCAGAAAAAAGAACCAAAGGTCTCTTATCTCTACCCGGTCAATCAAGATCAACCGGTATTAATCGGTGGATCATTTTTAAGCACCTCAAATCAGTTATCCAAACGGCTTACCATTGGGATTTTTTCCATCATCGGAGCTTGTTGCCTCTTTCTGTTAATCAGTATTTTCGGAATTTCCCGACATATCCGGCAACGCATTAAAGGGTTAAAATTCGGTATTGCTCAGGTAACCGATGGCAAATTCACCCAATCAACACAGCTTCAGGGGAAAGATGAATTTGCAACGCTGGCCCAATATCTGGATCAGGGTCGCCAAAAACTCAATGATTTGATGCAAGAACAAGTTCTCATGGGGGAACATGTGACCCAAGCATCGGAACAGATTGATCAACGTCTGAATCAAGCTACCCAGAAAACTAACGAGTTGCTTCATCAAACCGACCAGCTACAGCAAGCCATGCAACAAATCTTAGAAGGCGTGGGTGAAATTCAGGATAACACTCGTGATACGTCAGAACAGGCCCAACAGACTTTCCAGGAAAGTCAAAGTGGACAGTCGCAGCTAAAAGAAGGGGTTGAGTTTATGACCCGCTTGCATGAACAGCTCGGGCATAGCCAAGAAGCGATCGAATCGGTGAATAATGGTGTGACTACGATCCAGTCCATCGTATCAACGATTGCCCAGATCTCCGAACAAACCAACTTGTTAGCCCTGAATGCAGCCATTGAATCAGCTCGGGCCGGTGAACACGGACGCGGTTTTGCCGTTGTCGCCGACGAAGTGCGTCAGCTGGCATCCCGAACTCAACAAGCTACCGAGCAAATAGCCCAAATGATCCAAGAATTGCAAACCCAAGCCGACGAAGCCGTTTCCGGTAGTCAGCAAGGTATTGCGATTGCGAGTGATTGCTTACAAGTGATTGATAAAACAGGTGAACGTTTCAGTACGATCCTTTCCGGTGTCAACGATTTACGAGAACGGAACGGAAACATCGCTGAAGCAACCACCCAACAATCCCAAATATGCCAAGATATGAGCAGTTATGTGCATTCATCGAATCAGCATCTTGATATGCTCAATGAAAATCTTCAGGAGATTGCACTCAATAGTAAATCCCTGAAAGAACAGACCCATCAGCTCGATCAAACGATGTCTCATTTTGAACTTTGCTAACATCGAGACGATTTCGTTGATGCCATGAACAACAGGCCCGATTTCGGGCCTGTTTTAATTTAAATGTAAGATAAATAGCTGAGATTATTCAGGACAATATGGATGATGTTTTCGCCAATGCTCAGCAATCTCAATCCGCTGGGCCACCCAAACATCCGGTTTACTCTGAATATAATCGAGGAACATCTGCAATGCTTTAAAACGCGAAGGTTTACCGGTAATCCGGCAATGTAAACCCACGGACATCATTTTTGGTGTCTGCTCACCTTCACGATACAGGCAATCAAAACTATCTTTAAGATACGAGAAAAACTCATCAGCATGGCTAAAGCCATAGGGTGAAAAGTAACGCATGTCATTATTATCTAGCGTATAAGGCACAACTAAATGGGCTTTATCTTCACCATTTTCCCGATAAGGCATCCAAAAAGGCAGATCATCTGCATAGCTGTCAGAGTCGTAACTAAAACCACCTTGTTCTAAAACAAGCTGCCGTGTATTCGGGGAATCACGCCCGGTATACCATCCCAAAGGATGGTTTCCTAACAGTTGCTGGTAGATGGCCAGCGCTTCGCGCATCTGTTCCCGTTCCTCTTCAATCGGCATATTCTGATAGTGGATCCATTTAAGACCGTGGCCACAAATATCATGCCCTTGTTCAATCAGGGCTGCAGTAACATCTGGGTTACGCTGAAGGGCACTCGCAATGGCAAAAACGGTTAAGGGTAATTTCCGACGCTGAAATTCATTTAAAATTCGCCACACGCCCGCCCGAGACCCATAATCATACAGGGATTCCATACTCAAATGGCGATCAGGATACGCTTCGGCTCCAAACATCTCCGATAAAAACGTTTCACTGTGACTGTCCCCATGCTGCACTGAATTTTCGCCGCCTTCTTCGTAATTCATTACAAACTGGACTGCGATACGAGCGTTTCCTGGCCAACAGACCTGCGGCAATTGCTGAGCATAACCGACATAATCACGCGCATTTGAAAACTGAATCGACATCTTGATAACTCCTTAACGCTGGCTCCAATGTTGATAGCGTCCTTTGAATAACTTCGGATATGGCGCACCATATTGGCCAGACTTGGCAATAGATAAACCTAATTGAGACAATGATTCGGCCAACTTAACCGCTGCGCATACCCCATCGATCACCGGAACGCCCAATGTTCCCGACAGTTCTCCAGCCAAATAAGCCATTCCGGCACAGCCCAATACAATCGCCTCGGCGCCTTCGGCTAGGGCTCGCCGACAATCACTGAGCAATAGCTCATAATGCTCACCGGATAACTGCTCCAGATCGAGTACCGCTAAATCACTGGCATAAATCCCACTGCACTGTTGCTCAAACCCATAGCGACCTAGCAAATGTTCTGCGGTCGCAATAGTGCGTTTCATGGTCGTCACCACCGCAAACCGATAGCTCACCAAAGTGGCCAAATGAAATGCAGCCTCAGCGATCCCGATCACCGGTACCGATGCTATTTCACGGGCAGCATCTAAACCGGGATCACCAAAACAAGCAATGATATGGGCATCGACGGCTAAGGTTTCAGCTTTTTGGATCTCATCTAATAAAGCCGCTGACGCAATCACTTCGTCACGAGCACACTCAATGGATAAAGGTCCATGTTCGGGTTCCCGCGGGAGGATTACCGTTGATGGCAGCGCAACCGCTTTGGCCGCTTCGGCCATCTGTAACGTCATGGCCTGACACGTATTCGGATTAAGTAAGTGGATCTGCATGAGATCTCCAATCAGTTCAAGGGCTGGAAAATTTTCTGAAAATCGACACCGGTGACAGCGGTATCCTT
This sequence comes from Celerinatantimonas marina, assembly GCF_046054165.1. Taxonomy (NCBI): domain Bacteria; kingdom Pseudomonadati; phylum Pseudomonadota; class Gammaproteobacteria; family Celerinatantimonadaceae; genus Celerinatantimonas; species Celerinatantimonas marina. The sequence goes on from NZ_JBFNXK010000006.1 coordinate 113,766, forward strand.
AAACTGGAGAGACTGCTTAATCGCCTGTAGATGGCGATCCATCCATTGTATCGAGGGGGCAATCTGTTTGGCTTCCAGCATATGTAATAATTCATGATGGCAGCCGCAGTCACATCCCACACTATGTCGGGAGCCATAAACAGCCACCACCAATGATGAACGATAAGCTAACTGCCGTACAAAATCCGCCATCACTAAATTGCCGGATAATGCAGCTAGTTCAATATGAAACTGTGCGGTCAAATCAATCTGAACCGCCAAGTCACTCCGTAATTCCGGATCATTTTCCTGCTCAACAATCCGCACCAGACGACTGTATCCCCGGGGACTCCAATTCTGAATCACCCCTTCAATCAATAACGGTTCCACCATAATACGGCTGTCAATCACCTGCCGCGCTTCGTCTACCGAAGGCCGGGCAACATGCGCCCCTTTGTTTGGCTCAATCGTGACAAACTTCTCCAAGGCCAGTCGCTGTAACACTTTACGAACACCCGTCCGGCTAATCTGGAATGTTTCGGCCAGCTTATCTTCTGGCAACCGCAACCCCGGAGCCAACTGATGTTCGACAATAGCTTTCAGCATCTGTTGATAGATTTGTTGATCTCGTTTCATACTGTTCAGACAATTTCGTACGATAAACATCATTGTATACAATTAAAAGTCATTTAGGCTATCAAAGATTGCTACAAATTCATTTTCCCCTCATAGCTAGAAGATAAAGCACAAAAAAAGCGCATTACGGGATGCATTTTGCTCTAGTTTTGTGCAAAACATAATGACCATTCTCTGGTAAAAAACAATATTATCTTAATTATCAATCTATTATAAACATGGCATCAAGATTGTATAAATTATTGTATACAATCTTAAAAAGGATTTGGATCATGAGTGACACGCAACTCCCATTGAGTCCCAACTTAAGTAACCGTGATTTAGCCCCGGAAAAAAATCAGAACTGGAGCTGGTATAGTATTTTTGCGTTTTGGATGTCGGACGTCCACAGCGTAGGCGGTTATGTCTTTGCAGCTAGTTTATTTGCCCTTGGCTTAGCCGGATGGCAAGTATTTGTCTGCCTATTGGCGGGGATTATGATCGTTTACCTATTTGCCAATCTGATGGGAACCCCCGGGCAAAAAGCTGGAATTCCATTTCCCGTAGTCTGTCGACTTTCTTTTGGGATCAAAGGTGCCAATATCCCAGCGATTATCCGAGGCCTCATCGCCGTGGTTTGGTATGGGATCCAAACTTATCTGGCCTCCAGCTCTTTCATTATTTTGGCACTTTACTTTTTTCCACAGTTGCAAAGTTTAGAATCCGTGAGTTTCCTTGGATTATCGGCACTCGGTTGGATGGGTTTCCTATTTATGTGGATTGCTCAAGCCTTTGTATTTATGTTTGGCATGCGCATGATCCGCAAAGTGATCGACTATAGTGGGCCCGCTATTTATGTCGCCATGTTCGCATTATGCGCTTACATGATCTATCGTACTGGATGGTCAGCCCTCAACTTTGACTTGGGAACCAAAACACTTTCTGGTTGGGGTGCTCTTAAAGAGATGGTGATCGCCATTGCCCTCGTCGCCGGTTATTTTGCCGGGCCCACGCTCAACTTTAGCGACTTTGCCCGTTACTGTAAAAGTCCCAAACAAATGCGTCTTGGCAACGTGTTGGGATTACCACTAAACTTTATCATATTCTCTGTTTTCAGCGTCGTCATCGTAGCCGCATCCGTCCCTTTGTTTGGACAGATGATTACGGATCCAATTGAAACCGTGCATCGCCTCGACTCCGGCTTAATTACGGTTTTGGGGGCGCTGACTTTTATTTTGGCTACTATCGGGATTAATATCGTAGCGAATTTCGTCTCTCCGGCTTTTGATTTTTCGAACGTTTCACCGCAAAAAATTGGCTTTAAAACAGGTGGATTTATCGCAGCTATCGGCGCGCTGCTCATCACTCCGTGGAACCTATTCAACAACCCGGACATGATCCACTACACCGTGGATCTTCTGGCAGCCTTAATCGGTCCTCTATATGGCATTGTATTAACAGATTATTTCAAAATAAAACGCCAGAAAATTGATGTTCAGGCACTCTATAGTGAATCGCCAAAAGGGTGCTACTGGTATGAAGGCGGATTTAATAAACGGGCTATTTTAGCACTTATCATCGCCGGGGCAGCGTCAGTTCTCACTTCGTTTGTCTTTACTGAGCTAGCCAATTTCTCTATTTTTATCAGCGGCATTATTGCGGCGGTCAGCTATCAGTTACTGATGACTCGTTCCAGTGAAGTCGTTAATCTGGCCCAGAGCCGCAGCCAGATATAAGCTTGAATAAGCAGAGGCGACATACTCCCAGTTGTCTCTGCTCCATTCATGAGCCCAACGACGATTCACTATCGCCAAAATCATAAAAGCCCGGGGATAATATCCTACCGGGCTTTATCATCAGTAAACGTCACACTCAAAATGGAAATATCGTATTCATATCGCAAAGTATCAGCGTTCTAATCATCTCTAACCCTTGCTGCAAACGCGTTTCATCAGCAATCGCCATTAATGACAAACGGATCGCTTCAACGCCTTGATTGGAGACATCAAAATAACTACCACTACTGACAATAATATTCCGATTTTTCGCTTCCATCACAAACCGCTCAGGACTCCAGCGATGAGGCAATTTCAGCCATAGATGGTATCCGGAAGCCGTATATTCCAAATCAGCCAAAATTTGGCTTGCCATCTCCTGCCGTGTTAAGGCCAACTGCCGCTGATTTTCAGACATCTTAAATGCTTCTCCCGACTGGATCAGCGCGCTCGCAATGGCAAAATTTAACGGAGAAGCCAGCCAGATACTGGTTCGAATATGGCTTTGGATCACCGCAATTTGAGATTCCGGCACTTTCAGATAGCCGCAACGCATCGCCGGACTAATGGCCTTTGAAAGACTGGAAATATGAAACGCATACTCCGGTACTAAATTGCTAATCGGTGCAATGATCGCCGCATTAAGAAAGCTATAGATATCATCTTCGATCAGCCAGAGATGGGCTTTGCGGATCACGGCAGCGATTTGTTCTCGCCTGACTTTGGGCATAGTGATCCCGGTTGGATTTTGGTGCGATGGGATCACAATCACCAGCTTCGGTTGTGCCTGTTCAATCACGGTTTCCAATCCCTGCACCGACATTCCCTGAGCATCCGATGGTACAGCAACAATTTGTCGCCCGGTCTGGTGAGCTAATGCAATAATCCCCGGATAAGTTAATGACTCCACCGCAATCGTATCTCCCGGCCGAGTCAGCGCCTCAATCACTAATGATAACGCATGCTGAGCCCCATCAGTCAGCAGCGTATTTTGAGCATGACCGCCGGTTAATCCATAATGTCGGGCCCATTCAACCCCCGCCTGACGATGGATTTCATGGCCTGAATATTCCGTGTATCCAATCAGATCCGACTGTAATCGCTGACTTACTCTCTGCATTGCAGTTTGCAACGCCGACACATTCAAAGGCAGACAGGGCTGTAAAATTGAAAAATTATATTCAGCCTCATCATCCGGAGCCTTAATGACCTCATCTAAATGAGAATGGCCACAAACAAAAGTACCTTTGCCGACATAGGATTCAACTAGCTGTTTATCGGCTAATAATTGGTAGGCTTTGGCGATGGTCACCGGTGTTGTGGCAAGCTCCTGAGCCAAGACCCGGTGGGGCGGTAGCTGGCTATTGGGCGAGTATGTGCCATTGAAGATCCGAGTCTCAATAATCTCTGCGATTTTTTTAAATTTTATCTCTTTCATAAAGGCCCCACCTCTTTTACTTATGTCAATGTTCAGCCAAGACAGCAAAATGATTGACATATGATAGATATACCAATTAGACTCGAACCACTTAATTGACATATGTCATTTCGCGAATCAAATAAAATTCGTCTATGACCTCGCACATACGGCTCTGTTGTAGCCGTTTTTACAGGGAATTAACGCATCAGGTGCATGATTAATTCCCATAATAGCCGGTAGCAAAGGATATCTGTGTCGAGCCAAAATACTCATATTAACAATATGACATATGTCATTATCAATTTTTTGGATTTATAAGCTAGGTTAAATTGCTTTTATAACCATGCCAATCATAGCGAGATAACAAATTGAACTCAATTGAGTTACTCAATGATGCCCCAGACATCGCCCTGTAACTCATGAACCACTAAAAAACCGTTGAATTGTGAATAAACGCAGAGGAAATAAGATGACACTCAAAAGTTATGCCTTTATTGGATTAGGCGTTATGGGCTACCCGATGTCAGGCCACGTTGCCACTGCCGGCTATCCAACCCGAGTCTATAACCGAACTCCCACTAAAATGGCGCAGTGGAAGGCAATTTATCCCGGTCAAATTTGTACCGCACCCAGCCAAGCGGCCATCGGTAGTGATATCGTTGCTCTGTGTGTGGGCAACGATCAGGATGTCAGAGAAGTGGTTTATGGTCGCAATGGTGTTCTAGCCACCATGAAACCGGGAAGTATCCTCATCGATCACACCACCACTTCCGCTGAGCTGGCAATAGAACTCAATGCAGCCTGCCAACGCCAACAGATCCACTTTATTGATGCCCCCGTTTCTGGGGGCCAATCCGGTGCCGAGCAAGGAACGTTAACCATTATGTGTGGCGGAGAGCAGACCATTATCGATGCCATTCGTCCCATTTTATCCTGCTATGGCCAACAGATTTCCTATCTTGGGACCGCCGGTCAAGGCCAGCGCTGCAAGATGATCAATCAAATCTGTATTGCTGGCATCTTACAAGGGCTCAGCGAAGCACTGCTGCTGGCCCAGAAATCAGAATTAGATATCACCCAAGTTATCCATACACTGAAGCTGGGAGCCGCCGGTTCATGGCAGATGGAAAACCGGGCCCAAACAATGACCCAAGATTCATTTGATTTTGGATTTGCTATCGACTGGATGCTTAAAGATCTCAATATATGCCGGCATGAAGCCCAAAAACACCAGTTGCAACTCCCCATGACCGATGCAGTTTATACACGTTATCAGTCATTGCAAGCTCAAGGATTAGGGCGAATGGATACCTCCGCTCTCATCAAAGCCTGCACGCTAGCCGCTTAGATTCTTAAATTCATCACAATCACCCACTTCACACACGGCTATAGGAGACGCAAATGGCCTGTCTAGGAAATGACATTACACTATGGATCTTAATGGCACTCATGATCTCAGCACTCGCTGCCGGATTTATCGACAGCGTCGCCGGTGGCGGCGGACTCATCTTAGTTCCGTCGTTTATTCTGGCCGGGCTCCCACCCCAATTGGCACTGGGTCAGGAAAAAATGGTCAGCACGATTGGAACAATCGCCGCCATTTATAATTTCATAAGGAATAAACGAGTTGTCTGGGGGGCTATTCTAACCGGGATTCCATTTGGATTATTAGGTTCCTATCTGGGAGCCAAAGCCATCCTTTACTTTAACCCAGAAACTATTGGCAAAATTATTTTGTTGATGTTACCTGTCGGGATATTACTGTCATTTATCCCTAAGAAAAATAAAACCGATTCATCTACAACCAGCCCCCTTCACGTCAACAACATGGTACTTTGGGTGGGGATTCCGCTGACGATCTTCATCATCAGTTTTTATGATGGTTTTTTTGGACCCGGAACCGGTAGTTTTTTGATTCTGGCATTACATTACCTGTTGCGATTTGATTTGGTGGCCGCATCGGCAACCTCAAAGCTGTTTAACTTCTCATCCAATGTCGGTGCTCTGATCGCCTTTCTGATCTCTGGAAATATTTTATTCATGCTGGCTATTCCCTTAGTCATCTGTAATATTCTCGGCAACTACATCGGCAGTAACTCGGCGATGAAATATGGTCCAGTCATGATTAAGCGCGTCATATCGCTGTCACTGGCATTGCTAATGTGCTCATTAGGCTATCAGTTTTTATTCAGATAAAAACATCATTGCAACGCCGCCTTTTAGGGCCCTATCAGGTCGGCGCATTCTCTTGATCCAACAGCGCTAATGCTTTATCCATGAGCCGGTCCATCCGGCTTTTCGTACCTTCAAAAGCACGCGCTTTCATCACCTGCTGCGCCCAGGGGGATTGTATAAAATCAACGCCCACCGCAAGCGTTAAACTTAAATAGCGCACTATATCCAGTTCAGAGGTAAACGCATACTGGTTCGCCTGGATCACCTGCGTTTCGACATAATCCGCTAATTTTTCATCATCCCAGTCAGCTAACACCTGATGATAAGCCCGAAGATGTTCACAATAACGCTGCTGATAATAGCGATCACTCATTTGGATCAGTGCCTGCCATTGAGCCGTGGTTAGCCGCTGCGGAAATACATGTTCAACAGGTTGAGTCGATAACAGTGCTGGCCGCTCAATCCATTGTAATTGTTCACTTTGTGGCAGCCAGTAACCGAAACGCGCAACCGGCCCAAATAGGATCAGTTGCTGTTGTGCTGAACTGGCAGACAGCAACCGTTGCCACACCTGCCAATCAGAGAGACGGAGTAAAGTCGACTCACCGGACTCAGACTGGTCGTCAATCAACGACCATTCACGCAAATGAGCCATTAACAGCTGACTTTGCCGATCTTCCGGCAAATTGACAAATTCCGATTGTAGCTCAATAAAAATCCCCCAGTTGGGCTGAAACCCGACTGTTTCCGCAAACTCGTCCCAGCCTGGCCAGGAGAGTAAATAAGGACTGATAGATGCATGCTGTCGCCCCATCTCATCCCAATAGAGAATGCTTTCAAACGACATGTTATCACCCAAAGAGCGCACATCATCATTGATGGCAGCCTCGGCCAGTACAAATAGACCTTCACCGGCCTTCCGGGGCTGCAGAGCCGCAACCGGTTCATTCTCAGGTTTAAGTAATTTAAAGGAAGACATGATCACTACAACTCCTCATTTTGAGGCGGTTCAAATTGGATCGGATGATAATCAGCTAATGCACGACTCTGATGACCAAACTGGTGATAAAAACGACCAATTGCAGCTCGTAACTCATTAAATTTCAAAAGCCGCTGAAACTCTGGATGCTGGTCAAAATCACCCGCTAGATAAAAACGATACAGCGCATAGGTTTCATATGCCAACGATGGCTGATTGGGATAACGAATCTGCCCTTGCTCAAGCCCGGCCATAAACTGAACTCTCACCTGCTCCAACGGAATATGACAGTGTCTAGACTCGCGCAGTTTTTGCGTTAACACCCGAATAATACCTTCTAAACGTTCATCATAAAACAACCGGTCATATTGGCCTTGTGTTAGCTGCAAAACAGCACACTCATCTGACAAAGACTCATCGAACTGGGCAGCAGTTAAACGAATTAAAGGCTGCTCGGCAATGCCACTATCCGGCAGATAAATCGACGAAATAGGCTGCATGAACTGGGTTTGCTGCATGGGGGTGAATACCGGCCATGCCTGTCTTAAAACACTCGGATCAAAAAACCGAAACAGCGCCTGTTCGCCATCCGGAAACAGGATCAGCGCCCAGTGCCGCAGGTGTTCAGTGAGTTCAGTCAGAGACAACGATGAGCAAATCACTAAGCCAAAGCGCTGCCGATAATCCAGTTGTTCGAGCAGCCAGTAATACAGCGTTTCCCCCGGAGAGCCTTGACTCACGGGAACCACCAGCGGCGAACCGGCTTTAAAATTTCCCAAACTGCGGCCCCGGTACAAATGCTGCCACAACCAGTCTGGCCGGGAAGAAAATGAATGCCAAAATTCATCAAATTCAGGGATCAGAATTCGATCAACCAATATATATAATGAATCTGTAGTCTGTGACATCACCTCAAACAGCGATGCCGGATCACCAGTTGTCACTGAGACCGGAGGATCTGGCTGCACCACGGCTAATTTCCTGACTGTTTTAATACTTGAGCCATGATGACCTTGCTACGAGGACACATCAACACCTTCAACTAAATTTTCAAACCGCCCATAACAAGAGAATAACGCTTGATCATCACTTAAATCACTCTCTAAAAATAAGCGTGCCAACCGCACCCGACCAATCGGGTAATAATGGGTCATCTGATCAATTTTATCAAAATAAGGACGTAACGCCTGATACAGTTCATAGGCCGCAAGGCTCCCCTGTTTATTCAGCAACATCATCTCAAGAGCTTTTCGTTCTTTCTTTATTCTGATCAATCGATACATAACATCACTTAATAATTTATCAACTATAAAATTGACCACTTAATTTGGGATCATCACAGTACAATTAACTAAAATCAGGTCGCAGCGCTTCTTTAATCGTTGGCAGATTTCTGGGGGAAAAGCTCCAACGCTGTAGATCATCGAACTCAAATTGGATCTTGATCTGGCCAGTTTCTTTTTGCATCTGAACTAACAGCTGTTTAAATTTAGAACCAGTTTGTTGATAAATATCCTCTCTTAAAGATTCAATTTGGTTATCTAGCCTCAACATATCATCGGCGATTCTGGCGGTCATCGGCCGGACTTCATTTCCCTTATATAAAAATCCACTATTCGCTGTATGCCCTTCGACCACATCAAAAACAACTGCTAACAGATCCCATTCATTTTCAACTACTTTTTTACAACGCAATATGGATTTTCCAATCTCTATAATTATCTGGTTATCTATTTGCATCATTTCTTTAGTCACAACAGATCCGTCATCAGCTAAAGTCAGGCCGCAGCTCTTCTTTAATCGTTGCTAGATTTTTAGGTGAAAAACTCCAACGCTGTGGATCATCAAACTCAAATTGGATCTTGATCTGGCCAGTTTCTTTTTTCATCTGAACTAACAACTGTTTAAATTTAGAACCAGTTTGTTGATAAATTTGTTCTCGAAGTTCCTTTACTTGATTGCTTAACCTAATTGGATCATCTTCGATCCCTACACTTATGGGTAAAGAATCGTCGTTATAATATAAAAATCCACTATTAGCAGTATGACTATCACTAACATCAAAGACTGCTGCCATTACATCCCACTCATGATCAACTAGATCCTCGCTACATAAAATAGACTCTGCTATTTCAATGATCTTCTGATTATCAATTTGCATCATTTATTTAGTCACAACAGTTCCGTCATCAGCTAAAATCAGGCCGCAACTCTTCTTTAATCGTTGCTAGATTTTTAGGTGAAAAACTCCAACGCTGTGGATCATCGAACTCAAATTGGATCTTGATCTGGCCGGTTTCTTTTTTCATCTGAACTAACAGCTGTTTAAATTTATAACCTGTTTGTTGATAGATCTCCTCTCGTAACAATTCTATTTGATGATCTAAACGCTGCATATCATCTTCGATACAAGCAGCAATGGGCTCAACATCATCGCCTTTATATAAAAAACCACTATTCGCGGTATGTCCTTCTGCCACATCAAAAACAACTGCTAACAAATCCCAGTCATTCTCAATAACGTCTTGGCAAAGTAAGACTGATTGACCTATCTCAATAATGGTCTGATTATCAATTTTCATTATTGTTATCCTTTATAATATTTCATATCTTTACGTTTCACTCGTTCAAACGTCCCGCCAGATATATTATTAAATTTGTGCTCACGCCTAAATAAAGTCTTACCTGAATCAGCATCTATAACTGAATATCGGGCTCTAATATCCTCTGGTCGTTCAGAGCCCGGAGGTAACAGCGTCACTTTCAACTTAACCTGGCAGCCTTCTTTGGTCCAATCAGCTAACTCATTTTCCATTTTCTTATAGGCGCTGCGATTTAAGTTAGCATTTTGTGGAAATAGATTCTTTAATCCTTGATCCGACATAAACCGATGTCCGATCAAGTGTCCACCATCATCATTCTCAAGCCGTGATGCTCCACCGACAGAACCTTGCGCCTTGACCTCGTCTTTAGAACGCTCAGTTTTTTGTACACTTTTTAACGTCGCTTCCACCGATAAAGGCCGACCTTTCTCATCAAGCGTCCAAACCGCTTCATTATCGGCAAACTTTTCAACTACAGTGCTAGTTGGCGGCGCTTTTTTCTGTTGCTCTGATTTAGCGGCTAGCTCATCAACCATCACCTGCGCTTCAGACCACACCGCCTCGGTTGGCTCTGCCATCGGGCTAATTTAAAAAAGAGGCAAATTGGCTAAAAATGCGGGTTTACCATAACTCCAACACGCTACTTTAAACCTCAATGATTATATTAATATTCAAATCAATAAAGTAAGTCGATTTTCACCAAATCCGCGTGATTACAGACCTCATAAGGTGAATGTCCTATTATTTTTATCCTCTGCTAAAATCAGGCCGCAACAACTCTTTTATATAGTTTATATTTGATGGCGTGATACTCCAGCGCAAGGGATCATCAAACTCAAATGGAGTCTTAACCCCCGCTGCTTATTCTTACGAAACATCATCTGCCCCCTCATTTAAACATTATATTTTTCTATATCCGCGTTTAAAAATTTAAAATTTTTAAATAATGCCATAACATTTTCAGATACCACTAATCGATAATCATCCGATAAACCAAAATCATCAATTCCAGCCTTACCAACCACTTTTAGCCATTTAAAATCTGGCAATTTAAAAGCGGAATGAACATCGTAAAATACATCTGAAACCGAAATTTCTACTGAATCAAGTTCAAAACCAGAAAAATTTTTTTCATTCAACCCTTTGGCTAACAAAGAAGTTATGACGAAACAAGGAAAAGACTCGACCAAATCATCTCCCAACCAATCATCAAATTCATAATTTAAGTGCGTTACTTTAGGAGGATGTATTGATGTATCTATAACCGTGTTAGTTCCTAGCCCACCACTAACTTCTGGTTCAATTACAAAAAACAAGCTCATTTATTAATCTCTCACAGGGGGCTTGAATAAGTGCCCATATTTATCATCTATTTCTGTAGCCTTATCTAACAAATCCTGCTTAGATGGCTTTGGATTCGTTCGATAAAACTTATTCACTCTTTTCTAATTTGACTTAAATACACTCTAGAGTTAATTTCTTTAGGTATACCTCTCAAGTTCTCTATTGAGTGCATTTCTGAATCACTCACTAATTCAGTGATAACGCTTACTAACTTGTTGTTCTACTGCATGATGAACAATTACCTTCGTTTTCAATCTTGGATTTTTACTAAAAAACGTATTTTTATAGTCAGAATTATCAGCCTTACCAAACGTTGCAGACTTATTTGTAGTCAAATGAACTACTTTTTCTGCATTTTGAGTTTTCGAAACTAGCTCATCAACCATCACCTGTGCTTCAGACCACACCGCCTCGGTTGGATCTGCCATCGGGCTAAATTTTAAAAAGGGTGAATTGGCTAAAAATGCGGGTTTACCATAACTCCAACACGCTACTTTAAACCTCAATGATTATATTAATATTCAAATCAATAAAGTAAGTCGATTTTCACCAAATCCGCGTGATTACAGACCTCATAAGGTGAATGGCCTATTATTTTTATCCTCTGCTAAAATCAGGCCGCAACAACTCTTTTATATAGTTTATATTTGATGGCGTGATACTCCAGCGTTCTGGGTCATCAAATTCAAACTGCATTTTCATTCGGCCATCCCGATCGATCTGAACAAGCATTTGCTTTAATTCATCATCAGCCGATTTTTCAAGCTCATTCTTAAGTTCTTGAGCCTTATCTCATAAAATAAACGGATCCTCGTCATCAGCATAAGCGGAGAAAGGTTGAATAGTTTCTTGTTGATATAGAAACCCTGAATCAGCAAAGTATCCATCACTAAAAGTAAGAACCAGAGATAATGATTGCCAATCGCTGTTTTCTTTTAAATCATCAGATTTTAAAACAAGTCCGACTACAACCCGCATTAATTTATTCTCAATATTTATTTTCATCATAGATCAGCTGAAATCTGGCCGCAGCACTTCTTTAATCGTTGCCAGATTTTTAGGTGAAAAGCTCCAACGCTGTGGATCATCGAACTCAAATTGGATCTTGATCTGGCCAGTTGCTTTTTTCATCTGAACTAACAACTGTTTAAATTTAGAACCAGTTTGTTGATAGATTTGTTCCCTAAGAAATTGAATCTTATGATCAAGACTCATTGCTGAATCATCTATTCCAGTGCTAAAAGGCTCCGTTTCACTACCTGCATATAAAAAACCACTATTCGCTATATGGCCTTCGGAAACATCAAACACCACAGATAAGAAATCCCAAGCATCTTCTTGGGCACAATCGCTAGCTAACAATAACTGACCTATTTCTAATATTAATTTATTATCAATTTGCATTATTTATCCTTTGTAATATTTCATATCTTTGCGTTTGACTCGTTCAAATGACTCACCAGACATATTATTAAAATTATGGCGTCTTCTAAAAACAATCTTTCCTGTATCAGGATTTTTGGCCTCATAATAAGCAGTAATTTCCTTTGGGCGTTCTGCTCCCGGTGGAGATAACACAACTTTTAACTTAACCTGGCAGCCTTCTTTGGTCCAATCGGCTAGCTCATTTTCCATTTTCTTGTAGGCGCTGCGATTTAAGTTAGCATTTTGTGGAAATAGATTCTTTAATCCTTGGTCCGACATGAACCGATGTCCGATCAAGTGTCCACCGTCATCATCCTCAAGCCGTGACGATCCTCCGACAGAACCCTGAGCCTTAATTTCCTCTTTAGAACGCTCAGTTTTTTGTACACTTTTTAACGTCGCTTCCACCGATAAAGGCCGACCTTTCTCATCAAGCGTCCAAACCGCTTCATTATCGGCAAACTTTTCAACTACAGTGCTAGTTGGCGGCGCTTTTTTCTGTTGCTCTGATTTAGCGGCTAGCTCATCAACCATCACCTGCGCTTCAGACCACACCGCCTCGGTTGGCTCTGCCATCGGGCTAATTTTTAAAAAGGGTGAATTGGCTAAAACGCCCGCTTTACCGCACTCATGTGACGGCGATTGATAGGGGGTATCACCAATCAATACATCACCACTTCCGGCTGCGACGGAACCACCACAGCCAATCGCATCACCGACTCGAGCCGCGGGTTTGCCATTGATCGATACATTTGACGAACCCGCCGAAATCGAGCGAGCGTGGATCCCATGCGGCATATTAGGGCAAGGACAGGCATGCAGTAACACTGCATCGCCTTTACGTGCTGCTGGCTTGCCGTTAATCGATACATCACCACTACCAGCAATAATTGGCGTCGCCGGGAAACACCCATGCCCGGCACAACTATCCGCTAAGCGAGCTGCTTTTGGCATCGGTTACTTCCTCTCATCCGGATCATCGGGTTGCTGAGGTTTATCCGGCTCCTGAGGTGCAACGATTGATGGCGCGGTTCCTTTCCCTGGCGAGCCACCTTCGTTGATCTTAACCTTATTCCCAGAGATGGTAATCCCACCGCTATCAATCTTGATAAATCCACCAGGGCCTTTAATCGTCAAAGCCTGCCCGGCTTCCAGTATGATATTAGCCGCTTTTAAATAGCTTTCATTCGCTACGGATATACGCTGATTAGCTCCGATATCTTTGTCCTCGGAACCGGAGATCTGACGTGTATCCCCACCATCAACCTTGGTGATTACGCCACCGGAGAACCACCGGTTAACAGCTCCCATCACCCGCTGAACCAGCCCGCCACCAACTTTATAATGATGGTCCTGACCGAACTCTTCGGTCACACTTTTCCCGACTAAGCGATGGACATGATCCGTCACCATTTGCAGATAGTTCCGACCGACTTTATGGTGCTCATCCATACCGACAAATTCACGGCTGATATTGTTGATTACTACATCGCGATCTTTTTGACCGTGTATATAAATTTGCTCGCGCGACGCTTCATCTTCAAACCGCAATTCGTTAAAACCGCTCCCTTTATGCGTATCGGTTTTCAGTACCGTACGCGTTTTATGGTTCGGCAGAATATAAGGGGTCACATTGGTCGCATGATAAGTGCGACCGGTAATAATCGGCTGATCCGGATCGCCCTCTAAAAAACTGATGATGACTTCATGACCAATGCGCGGAATGGCTAAAAAGCCATATTGAGCCCCCGCCCAACCCTGAGCCACACGCACCCAACAACTGGATTTATCATCACTTTTACCATAGCGATCCCATGGAAACTGGACTTTAACCCGGCCAAATTCATCACAATAAATCTCTTCACCCGCAGGACCAACCACGGTGGCGATCTGGGGACCGGTGACCATTGGTTTAATCACTGGAACCGCTTGCCACCGACGATTTCCGGGAATCGAGTCGAACGCGTTGTTATAACTCGTGGCACCTTCGCCACCTTCTTCCTCAAGCGCTTGCGGCTGAGTCCCTTTACAGGTCATAGAAATCAGCAGCCACTGGCGATTCATCGTCTCATCTAAATGATCGTCTAAGTTAAAGAGTAACCCGGCGTTCAACGCCATGACGTTACTTTCACCATGCGCCAGCAAGGCATCCCGACGCAGGTATTCCATGCGGGATTTTGTAAACGATTTGCCGCAGGCGTCATCTTTATAACGCCCCGGATAATCATAATGCTCATAGATACTCTGCTGAAATTCCAGCTGAGTCCCTTGAGCATCTTGTAAAAAGCTATAAGCCGGTTTTTTAAAACTGTAATCTTTAAGCTGAACCGATGACGGACGCAGCGAACTCTGCATTTTCCATTTCCGGACAAACGTCTGCCCTGGATAGCCTCCGGCCGTGGCATTATACGTGAGTGCAGCACTAGCTTTAGGCAGGCTCTGTGGATCATCACTAAACAGAACCGTATGCTTGCCTTTTTCATGACTAAAACTGTAAATGATGCCTTCTTCGGCGGCCAACCGTTCGATGAACGCTAAATCACTCTCCCGGTACTGGACGCAGTATTCACGAGGTTTAAGTGGCTTAGAAACGGAGAAAACATAATCATCGATCTTCATCTCATCCAGCAGAGTCTTGATAATCTGCTCGATGGTTTGTTCCTGAAAAATGCGGCTATTCTGACGTAGGGATAACCGGGAAAGCGCAGGAACCATCGTCAGCGCATAGCGAGTAAAATGATACCCGGTGTCCCCTTTACTGAACTGGCTGACAATCCCATGGATCCGCTGCTGGATTTCACCATCCTGCCATAGGTCAAGCTCCACAGTGTGGTCCACAATCTGCTCGGCGCTGAGATCTTCCCGGCGGCTGGCGAGTTCCAGCTGATATACATAAGGGGATGAAATGGATTCCTGACCGCTAAATTCCACCACGATCAGATCTGTACTCGCCAGTCCATCGACAGTAACCGAAAATTGTAAACCTGACTTTTCAGCCATTCTGAGAGCTCCTGTATGCAACCGATAAAATTAGCACAAGGGTCTCTTATCCAAGAGGCCCTTGTGACACGACAAAACAGGCAATAACCACTAAAAGCATTAAGCTTCCAGCGGTGCACGCCAGTCATCCGAACCCGAAGTTCCGGCGATATCGTGTGACCAATCGATTTTGCGGTAAGCCAATGAGACTTCGATCAGCTGAGTGAAATCAGATTTAGCCGGATCTTGACAATGTGGCATCTGCGCATCGATATTCACGATAGTTGAGTCAGTCAAAGTGGTGGTAAAGAAGTGTTCCTGTTTCCCTTCAACAGAAGTGCGATACCAGTTTAAGGTCACTTTGGGGAGCATTTCACCAGAAGCCAAGGCGTTATATAACAAGGGAACCGCTTTATTTAACGCCACGGTGAATTTAAAGGGTTTGTGAACACGCTGACCTGAAGGCTGACCTGATTGAGGGTCAGTAGGGACAGTAACAATATGTTTAAATTCCTGCACCAGCATTTCGTCTTCGTGACCTTCGACGTAAATGTTACCGACAGAATCAGCGGTGAATGCACCGGATGTGATATTGCCCTGAGTTTTACCTTCGATAGAGATATAACAAGGAGTTGGCATGACTATTCCTTTCTAATAATGTTAGTTACAAATTCATCAGAAATAAATCAATCTTTGTGCCAGTTTTTATTTTTTTATAACTGAATGATTTTAAATAGTTTTTTATTTTTTATATTTTTAACGAAATTGAGCTGAGCAATTTCTTGCTCGATCCGGGCCAAAAGTTGCTCAGCGGGCCAAAAGTTGCCCGAATGATCTAGATCACAGATAGGACAAACAATATCAGCTCATTCCCTAAGGGATGCTGACGACACGCTGACATCGAACCATTCACAAAATGCCGCCAATACCCGCCTCAAACGCGCTGACCTTCTATAATTCACTACTTTTTGTAAGGTTATATTGAAAACAATGATACTGTTTATCATCATTATTAATTATATTGATAATTAAAGAAGGCCTAGGATATTCATAACTGTTTTAAATGAGTATTGATCATGGCTATTCAACTAAATCCTGATGAATTCACTCAGGTATTAACAAGGTTACTTCCAAATTGGCGTATTTATGCTCCAAAGGCTGAATATCGCGGTGGACGTTTTGCGGATACCGATAATATCGTGTATCAACCGGTCAGTTCCTGGCCGGAAATCGTTTGGCAAGAAAAATCCCATATGTCCCCTAATACGGTGATTACGCCAATCACCGAAACTCTTTTCCATTTTGATCATGACACAATCCAAATCGCGCAGGTTGATACCCGACCGATGCTAATTTTCGCCCGCGCTTGTGATATTAACGCAATGTCCCGTCTGGATGCGATGTATCTGCACAATGGACCCCAAGCCGACTACAGCTATCAGAAGATCCGAAGCAATATCCATTTTGTACTGATGGAATGCGCACAATCTTTTGAAAACTGCTTTTGTGTTTCAATGGGAACGAATCGCACGGATGATTATGCCGCCGCAATACGATTCAGTGATGAAGGAGCCCGCATCATGATTAAAGAGGCGGCTCTGGCAGCATTTTTTGAAGGGATCGGACAACCATGTGATTTCACCCCGACCTTCGTAACCCAAAATCAGCAACAGGTCACCCTACCGGAACAGGTCTGTGACGATCCACAAAAAATTCGTGACATTCTCCAAGATCATCCGCTCTGGGCTGAATATGACCGTCGCTGCATCAGCTGTGGTCGCTGTAGTACCGGTTGCCCCACCTGTACCTGTTATAGCATTTTTGACGTGCCTTACGCTGAAAATCCCCAACTCGGGGAACGCCGCCGTCAGTGGGCCAGTTGCATGGTTCCCGGATTTGCCGATATGGCCGGAGGACATGGCTTCCGAGAAAAAGCTGGGGCACGGCTACGCTACCGAGCCCTACACAAAGTCAACGATTTCAAAGATCGCTTCGGTATCGAACAGATGTGTGTCGGCTGTGGTCGCTGTGATGACCGCTGCCCGCAATACATTAAATTTCCAAATATTATCAATAAGATGACCTTGGCGGTTCAACAGGCCTTAGCGCAGGAGAAATTGTGATGAGTCATGCATGTCAATGTCACACTAGTGAACACGATCTAATGCCCGCACCATACTCAATTATGACCATCGAAAAACATACCCCTTTAGAGTGGACCTTTCGGGTACAAACCGATCTTCCGGCTCAATTAGGCCAGTTTGTCGAAGTATCACTCCCTTTGGTCGGAGAAGCGCCCATTTCAGTATCTGACTGTGGTGACGGCTGGATGGATCTATTGATCCGTAATGTCGGCAAAGTGACCAGCGCGCTGTTTGCTAAACATCCCGGAGAAACCATCTGGCTACGCGGCAGTTATGGCCATGGCTATCCGATAGACACCTTTCGCTATCAAAAACTACTCATCGTGGCCGGAGGGACTGGTGTTGCTCCTGTCAAAGGGCTGCTCCGCTATTTTAGTGAGCACCCTGAAGAGATCGAACAGTTAGATATGATCCTCGGCTATAAGAATCAGGAAAGTGTGCTCTATAAACGGGAAATGCCGCTCTGGAGGGAAACACACCATTTAACCGTGACCTTAGATGAAGGTCAGAGCGACGGTCCCTATCGGATCGGACGAGTCACCGAGCCCCTTCAAGAACTGGATATCCGTGATATCCATGCAACCCGGGCCATTGTGGTCGGCCCCCCGATCATGATCAAATTCGTGGTTCAGATGCTGCAAGACAAAGGGTTTAAAGCCGAACAGATTTGGGTGGACTACGAACGGCGCATGGCCTGCTCCACCGGGAAATGCGGTCATTGCCGGATGGGAAATATCTATGTGTGTGTCGATGGGCCCGTATTCAATTATGCCCAAGCCCAGAACTTTATCGATTAAGGAGAGCAGCTATGAGTGTTGATGTTGACATTATTAAAGCGCGAGCCCAAAACGAATACCGGTTATCCAAAGTCCGGGGCGAAGCGATGGTCAGCGTACGGATCCCTGGCGGGATTTTACCCGCCCACCTGCTCTCGGTAGCACAACATATTGCCGAGACTTACGGCAATGGCCAAATCCACCTGACGACTCGCCAGAAACTGGCAATGCCCGGTATTCACTATGAAGATATGGATAAAGTGAATGCTGAATTAGAGCCATTTTTACGTGAAATCGAAATGGATCTCTGTGATGTTGAGGTTGCAGATCCTAAAGCAGGCTATCAGGCCATCGGGGGACGTAACATCGTCGCCTGTCAGGGCAACCGAATCTGTCAAAAAGGCAATACTGATACCACAGGAATGGCCCGACGTCTGGAAAAACTTATCTATCCAAGCCCTTACCATCTGAAGGTCGTACTGGCCGGATGTCCCAATGACTGTGCGAAAGCATCTATGACCGATATAGGCATCATTGGTGTGGCAAAAATCCAGTTTAATGCCGATCGCTGTATTGGCTGCGGCGCATGCGTTCAAAGTTGTCGGCACCATGCGGTCGGCTGTTTGGATCTAAAAAATGGCAAAGCCGTCAAAGAAAGTGGCTCATGTATCGGCTGTGGGGAATGCGTACTCGCCTGCCCAACTTTAGCCTGGCAACGCAAACCCCAACAGCTCTATCAGGTCAGACTGGGCGGTCGAACCAGCAAGAAAACACCTCGTGTGGGTAAAATATTCTTAAACTGGGTTACTGAAGAGGTCATTACTCAGATTATTCCCAATATTTTTGCCTTTGAAAAAGAGATGCTCGGCGGCAAACCAATCTATCTACATATGGGACACCTGATCGATACCGGCGGTTACCTACGCTTTAAAGAACGGGTATTACAGGATGTAACGCTCAATCCGGAAGCATTTGTCGCACAGCGCATGTACTGGGCTGAAGATGAATATGTTGCCAATACCCATGTTAAGCCAGCCTATTGAGGAAATGATGACCCAGGCCAAATCTAAAACATTACTGGCACCGGGAGAAGTCGCTCTGGTCGGTGCCGGCCCCGGAGATCCAGAATTACTGACGCTGAAGGCCATGCACTATTTACAACAGGCGGATGTGGTGTTCTACGACCGACTGGTCTCCGATGAAATCATCGCATTACTTCCCCAGAGTGCTCAACCCATTTTCGTCGGGAAAAAATCTGGGGCTCATTGTATCGAACAATCGGTGATTATTGCATGGTTGAAGCAACAGGCCTCTGCTCAGAAGCGGGTCGTCCGTCTCAAAGGAGGCGATCCGTTTGTTTTCGGACGAGGAGGAGAAGAGATGCAGGCTCTGCAACAAGCCGGGATCACTGTCCATGTGGTTCCCGGAATTACCGCTGCACTAGGATGTGCAGCAACGGCCGGGATCCCTTTAACCCATCGAGATTTTGCACAGAGAGTCACACTGGTCACAGGCCATCCCCAACCCGGAGGACAACTCAACTGGCATGGTCTGGCGCAACCCCAGCAGACACTGGTTTTTTATATGGGAATTTCTCAGGCGACACTCATTCGCCAGCAACTGCTCAGCGAAGGCATGTCCGACAGCATGCCGATTGCCTTGGTTGAACATGGAACCCGGGAGGATCAACGTGTCATTCAGGGCCAACTCAGCGCGCTTCCTCAAATCGCGGCAACCGTACAGAGCCCGGCGCTTCTGATTATCGGAGCCGTTGCCGCTCTTTCTTCCAAAATGTAAGCGGGGCCTATCAAGGTGGCAGGGCACCGAGACCTGATCCCCCCCTCAACGGTCATAATCGTCAAGGATAGACTCTTATGACCGTATTCTTTTACGCTCTATTCTCAACCGGCCCATCTTGATCTGATAGCCATCCGCGTTATGCGACAGCCTCCAATCCCATAAAATCACGCAAGCGAGCATCTGGATGAGCGGTAAGTTCATCGGCTTTAAGATCATATTCAATCTGACCATTTTCCATAAATAGAATCCGATCAGAGATCGACTGCGCAAACTGCATCTCGTGGGTCACGATCATTAAGGTCATTCCCGACTTAGCTAGTTGCTGGATCACGCCCAGGACTTCACCAACTAATTCCGGATCTAGGGCACTGGTGGGTTCATCAAACAGTAAAATATCCGGATCCATCGCCAGTGTCCGGGCAATCGCTACTCGCTGCTGCTGCCCACCGGAGAGTTGATGTGGATATTTATGTGCATGTTCTAATAATCCCACCCGATCCAGCAATTGATAAGCACGCATCTGCAACACTGATTTATCACGTTCCAACTTGGCAAGTGCCGGTCCGATCATCACATTATCTAAAATGGTACGATGCGGAAATAAGTTAAACTGCTGAAAAACCATCCCGATACGTTTCAAACCTTGACGTGTCGTAGCGCTAGCCACCCCACCGCTGGCATCAATGTAGGACTCGCCAAAGAGTTGAATTTCACCACCCGATAAACTTTCCAAATGGCTAATACAACGGATCAGTGAGGTTTTACCCGATCCGGATGGACCGATGACCGCAATCACTTCCCCCTGAGGTACCTGTAACTGGATCGATTTGAGCACCTGATGATTACCATAACTTTTATCTACCTGACGCAAATTCAGGGCCTGAGGCTCACCCGATTTATGGAGGGTCGCTACATGCTGCGTAGGAACAACCTGTGACCAACTCTGACGGATCTGCTCACACTGCGCTTGGCTCATCGAACCGACTTTTTTCGCACCCAGATCAAGACGTTTTTCCAACTGGCTTAAAAACCAACTCAGCACGGTCACCATACCGACATAGTAAACGCCGGTGGCCGCCAGTGTTTCCATCACTAAGAAGTTTTGGGAATACATCCGCTGACCCACAAACAAAATGTCGGGCAACGAAATCACCGAAATCAATGACGTGAGCTTGACGATGGTAATCAGTTCATTGGTTAATGCCGGTAACTCGATACGCAGCGCCTGAGGGACAATGATCCGGCTATATTTCTGGAACACCGAAAATCCCAGCATCTTAGCGGCTTCATGCTGACCTTTTGGAACAGACAACAAACCACCACGATGGATCTCGGCAATAAATGCCCCTTCTGTCAGCACCATCGCCAGCAATCCAGCAAAAAATGGGTTTGACAAAAAGACACTGGTACTCGGGATCATCTGCGGCAAGTTATAAACAAAAATAACCAACACGAGCAGCGGGATCGAGCGGAAAAACCAGATATAGCCATTGACCACAGTACGGATCAAGGGATTCGTCGATTGTTTACCAAGTGCCACAAACAATCCCAGAATAATCCCCAATCCCCAGGTTGCAATACTCAGTTTTAATACCAGCCAACAAGACGCCCACAACTGGGCGTCATGCAACAATGAGAGAAAATATGCCACGTCAAAACTCATGTGGACCTCTTAAAATTGTGCGTTCAAATGGTATTTATCCAAAAGCTTCTGAAACTCACCGCTTGCTTTAACTTTAGCCAAAGCTTCACTCAATTGCTGTTTCATCCAGGTATCCCCTTTCGGGAAATACATGCCCATCGTCTGAGGATAGAACTGTTTTTCACTGGAGATTTGCACCCGATTCGGCAGTTTTTCCAAAATCTGCTGAGAAGCGGCAGCCATCTGTAACTGTGCATCCGCATGGTTAGATAACAATGCCTGAGTACATTCAGCCGTGGTAGGATATTCATTGATCTGAATCGCCCCTAAATTGTGACTGGCACAATAGCCATTGGACACACCCTGCAGTTTACTCAACCAAACGGTCCCTTTTTGAATGGCAATCGTACGCCCACATAAATCTTCCGGGGCTTTAGGTAAAAAGTCAGCGTTTTTGCGAACCATAATCGATGTACCCGTCGTGATATAAGGCAGTGCATCGGCCTGTTTTAAACGTTTTTCAACGATATACATGCCCGAAATAACCATATCGAAACGGTGCGCTTTAATTCCCAAAATTAAACTAGGGAAAGGGGTATCTTTAATGTCCGGTTTAAGGCCCATCTCTTTAGCCAAGGCATGCACTAACTCGACATCAAATCCAACCGGTTGTTTATTCTGATAAGATTCAAAAGGAGGATAAGCAACTTCCATCCCAATGGTCAACACGCCGTCCGTCAGTGGTTTGGCCTGAGCCAAGCCAGCCGTGAGGCTCAGAGCTGCGCAACATCCTATTATCATTCGCTTTAACATTATTTTATTTCCCTAATTTAATGGTCATTAACTAACTACGTGAACGTTTCAGCGGCTGACACATACAATGTACCCCACCACCACCTTTGGTAATCATACTGATATCCGGATCAAGCACCGTCAGACCGCGCGCTAAACACTGCTGTTTTAACGACAAACTCTCCTTAGGTAACAACACCCGTTCTTTACCCAAAGCCATAATATTACAGCCCAATTCCATCGCCTCTTTATAAGGTACGTCGATGATGTCGAACTGCTTAGCTTTGAGCCATTTCAGCAAACTATCCGGCACAACTGCGGTACATACAGCCGCTAACCGTTCGGCCACCAAAATAAACTGCACATCCAAGTGTAAGAAATGCGGATCAAACGGCACGATCTCGAATTCCCAACCTTCTTTCTCAAACCACGATTTCACCTGATTGACACCGGCTTCGCTCGTGCGTTCCCCCGAGCAGCCACAAATGGCAACGCCAGGTTCCACCAGCATGAAATCGCCCCCTTCAAATGTACCGGCGGTCACCACATCATAAAATGGCACATCGTGAGCCTGATAAAATTCAGCCACAGTCAGCCACTCGCTGCGCCGCCACGGGCTATACATCTGGCAAGCAATCGGTCCCCACGGAGTCATCACGGAGTTATCACGGGCAAAAACTCCATAAGGTTGTTCCGGACGCGCCTGTAAAAAGTGAACTTCGATATCCGCCTGACGATAAGCATCCAGCATCTCCTGATACTGAACTTTTGCGACATTAATATCGTAAGGTTCGCCATTTTTAAGATGACGACGTGAGGTTGAGTTACCTCCTAACCAGCTGTAATGGTCGATAGGACCGACCAATACTTTTTCCAGCAGATCGGTTTCACTGCTCATGCCCCAATCGCTAAGTTCTGGCGTACTCCCGTTATCTAGCCGCCGTTTCCAAGAATAAGTCATTACGATTCCTTTTGATCAAGTTGAAGAAAAGCATGCAACAGGACGTTTGCGCCTTGGGCTACATGCGAAGGGCTGGCATATTCCTGTTCATTATGAGAAATACCGTCGCGGCAAGGGATAAAGATCATCCCGCAGCGACCGACTTGAGAAAGATAGACCGAGTCATGGCCCGCACCGGAGACTATCGGTTGATAGTCATACCCTAATTGCTCACAGGCAGTGCCCACGGCCTCAATACAAAGCGGATCAAATGCGACAGCGTTCGACTGCCATAAAGGTTCGATCCGACCCTGAAATCCATCACGATTAAATTCGCAAAGGGCAATCAATTGTGCCGAGAGTTGATCGAGCTGTTCCTGCTGAGGATGACGAAGATCTACGGTAAACTGAACCTGTTCCGGGACCGTATTCGGAGCTCTCGGATAGGTATCAATTCGACCAATCGTCAGCCGTGCTTGCTCATCATCCGCTACCAACTGATAAAGCTTGGGTAACAGTTTCATGAAGGCTTGAACCGGATCGATACGCATGGACATGGGCGTTGGTCCGGCGTGTACTGACTGACCTTCAAGGGTCACGGTAAACCAGTTCATCCCCTGAACGCCCGTCACCTGACCTATGGCCAGCTGAGCTTTTTCGAGTACCGGTCCCTGCTCAATGTGCAGTTCCAGCGAACCATGAAATGCGAAGGCCTGACAAGGCAGCTCACCGCGTTCACCGGTTTGAGTTAAAGCTTCGCTCACACTGACACCGTCACTATCGGTGACCTGTTCCATCGCATCTTGCTCAAACACCCCAGCAAACACGCCGGATCCCATCATGGCGGGTGCAAAGCGAGCCCCTTCCTCATTGGTCCAGACGGCTAAATCCACCGGATGCTGGAACACAGTTTGCTGCTGGTGTAACGTCATCATCACTTCTAACGCAGCCAGCACCCCATACACACCATCAAAACGGCCACCGGTCGGCTGAGTATCCAAATGAGAACCCAGCAAAATCGGTTTTAAATCGGGACGAGATCCCTCAAAGCGAACAAACAAATTGCCCATCTGATCGCGGCGAGGTTTACCGCCTATTTGTGCACACCATTCTAAAAACAGCGCCCGACCCTGAGCATCCAGCGCCGTTAGCGCCTGACGATTACAACCCCCTGCAGCCGTCGCGCCAATCTGCGCCATTTGCTCAATGAATTGATTTAAACGGGATGAATTGATGACCAAATCTGTCATTTGGCAAAGTCCCTTAGTCATTATCGATGGAATCAATCTAACGACTAAGGCAAATATTGGGTATCCCTCAGTTGAGGTAGGTTAATCTAAGTGGATTATAAATAAGAAAAAGACGCGCAATCGTGCATTCGCAGCCAAAGTTAAGGTCAATGGTTCGGATTAAGAATTTGATCAAAAAGCTTACCCAACAACTCTTTTTGCGAGTTCACACCTAATTTAACATAAATGTTTTTCCGGTGGACGCGCTCAGTTTCATAGGACATATCCAGTTTACGGGCCGATTCTTTACTGGAATGCCCACGGATCAACAGCTGC
This sequence comes from Celerinatantimonas marina, assembly GCF_046054165.1. NCBI lineage: Bacteria > Pseudomonadati > Pseudomonadota > Gammaproteobacteria > Celerinatantimonadaceae > Celerinatantimonas > Celerinatantimonas marina. Next base: position 138,719 of record NZ_JBFNXK010000006.1, read on the forward strand.
ATCACCTCTTTTTCCCGTGGGGTTAGACTTCCTTCGCCGAAATTGAGTAAGGCCGTCTTAATCGGTTCGTGAGATCCTCTGGAGACCGGAGCATTCTGCCGGTCATGCATCAAGACCGCCGAACGGATCAAAGGATAATAGGCGCGGCATTTATTCAGCACCCGATGATTAAATTTAGACAAGGTCTGAGTCCGTCCCAACGAAATCAGATAACACAGATCATGATCGGACTGGATCACAAAACAGACTTCATCGACCAATCCGGAAAAACGAAAATATTCATCATGGTAAGCACTCTGATAAAAATCATCCGGAGCAATCTCATCCAAAGAGACCAAACCTTCGCCGCCTTGCATACAAAAATCATAAAACGGACTCAGCAGGTAAGCCCCTTCCAGGTAGCGTTCCCAAGCGACTAGCTCATCACTCGCCAATGATGAGCCCAGTACCACCGGCTTTTCAACCGGGTGATAAACCAGAACGACATAGTCATCAAAACTAATCGCCATTCGCAAAATGTAAATCAATTTATCGATAAACAGATCGTGATCAATGGCAAGCAATAGATCGGCCACCGCATGAATCAGCGTATTTTCAGAAAAATCGGCCGCATCTCTCACCGGAATAATCCTATATCGAATGAACCTGGGGACTGTTGACCTTTCAGGGTTAAATATTAAGTTCACCCCACGTGAAACGCAGTACAACCAATGAGACTTCATGAATAAAGCAAACCGGGCACAACAAAATTCAGAAGATGTCTAAATGAAACCTTCTGACTTAAATGGCTGCAAAAATAATCATGAAAGGTCAACACCCCCTACAACTATATCTTCAATAAGGTAGCACATTTAATCCCACAATAGCAGCGACTATGCGTGAGCCCATCGGACCTCGATCAAGATCACCGCATGGGGCTTCATTTCGATAAACATGCAAACACTATGGTATCCATGAGAATCAACTCAAAGGATCGGGAAGAGACCAAAATTCAGTCATACTGAAAACACAGGGGCTTAAGTTTTATGCAGACAAAAGACTCCGGATGGCTCCACCACAACGATGATGCCATCGGATATGAAAAGCCATCACCAGAGACAATCATCAAATGCAGATGATCATTTTATCTCGGATGGGCCTCTATGTTTAAACACAGCAGAAGATCAATGAGGCGCTGATGATACGGGCAATTCCGCAATCTGTCGGGCGGCTTGTTCGATAACCCGGCTGATCCTCGATGCCGTTTCATCGCTCTGTTTGCCATCCGTCAAAAGTTGCTCATAAATACTCATTTTTAACTGATCAAAAGCCAGCTCAATTTTAGGGTGGCGCTGGGCTTTTGTTTTCGAGATCAGTCGCTGCATTTTTTCAATGCTTCGTTGTACTAACGAGTCATTCTCCGTTAACAACGCCGTGCCCCGAAGATTAATGGCAAATACTTTTTTACCATTATCACCTGAGTATTGTTCGATGAGCTGCTGCTCATGCAGCTGCGTCAAAATCGGATAAATCACCCCAGGACTGGGCTGGTAAACATCTTGCGAAAAATCCCGTAGCGCTTTCATCAGTCCGTATCCATGATTCGGATGAAGCCGTAGCAGATGTAAAATCAGTAGCCGTAGCTCCGCCTGGCTAAACGCTTTCGGTCGTCGCTGACGTCGTGTACCTTTTTCAGTAATTTCTGCCGAATGCATAATTATTTACCTGCCTATATTCGCTGTAAATTATTGTTGAGGAGATACCCCATATCACTAATTAGAACCAATCCGATACCATCACGGAATCGGCCCCAAAATGAGCTAACTCCAGCCTTTTTTCACCCGGTATAACACCAGTAAAAAAATTGGTAATCCGAGACATTCCGTCACGACCCCAACCGGGATCTCAACAGATGCCAGTGATCGCGATAAGCAATCAGCGATCACTAAAAAACAACCTCCCAGTAAAGTACTGGCAGGTAATAACCGGCTATTCACCGGTCCAAACAACAATCGCGCCACATGGGGTGCTAGTAATCCAATCCAACCGATCATCCCAGCAATAGAGACTGACATAGCCGAAGCCAGCGTTGCCAGCGCAATAATCAAATAACGCAGTGGCACGACCGGCACGCCCAGCGACTGCGCCTCCGCATCCCCCATCGACATGATGTCCATCACACGTCCCAGAAACCATAAAATGACCGTTGTGATCCCAATCGGAATCGCAATCATCAGGTTCTGTGACAACGTACTCATACTCAAACTTCCCATCAGCCAATAGACAATATTGGGTAGTTGATCCTGAGGATCCGCGAGATATTTAACCATTGAGAGCATCGCACTAAATAATGCTGAGCTAATCATGCCGCCTAAAATCAGCATCACCAACGAGCCGGTGCCGAATAACTGCCCAATCCCCACCCCAACAAAAACGGCCAGAATACCGAAACCAAAGGCCCACACTTCCAACATTTGCTGCGATTGATGAAGGAGCATACCTAACGCCGCGCCAAAGGCTGCACCGGATAGCACCCCCAAAATGCCCGGAGACACCAAAGGATTACGGAAGATCGCCTGGAACGCGGAACCGGCAGTCGACAGTGCCATCCCGACCAAAACCGCAGCCATCACCCGGGGTAAGCGCACGTGCAATAAAATATCATTGAGCAGTAATAACTTCGGTGCTGGTAATCGATAAACCCCCAGCTGATGGCCTATAAAATGATAAATATCGAGGGCACTCACCGGATAATTTCCGATCGACAGAGCAAATAAAACCAGAGCCAGCAACAGTACCGCCAATAACCCAATACCACTATAAAAACGCCAACATAGAAACCTATCCATACTGGCACTCCATCGCGGGAGCCGTCACCAACCTCAATTCGTTTAAACTCAAGTCATACAAAGTAGCGAGCTGACGCTCACTGAGCACTTGGCTCGGATGTCCCTGGCACAATACCTCCCCCTGCTTCATCAATACCACCCGATCCGCAACCACTTGAGCATGCTGTGGGTGATGGGTCGTCATCACTACCGAATACCCTTGCAAAGAAAGCTCTTTCAGCTGACTGAGTAATCGCGCCTGATGACCAAAATCCAATGCAGATGCGGGCTCATCCAGTATCAGCAAACTTGCTCCTTGCAAAATAGCTCGGCATAACAGCACCATTTGCCGCTCTCCGCCTGAAATTTCGGTGTAAGGCCGATTTGCCAGATGCTCAATATGAAATCGCTCCAGCAAAGCTTCGATCTGTTGCCGCTGTTCACTAGATGAGTGCCCAAACAGTCCATTTTGACTAAACTGCCCCATGGCAACGACTTCCCGAACCCGATAAGGGAATGGACAGACATGATGCTGTGGCACATAAGCCATCAATTTCGAAAGTGCTTTACGCGAATAATCCGCTAATGGCTTACCGCACAGCCAGACTTGCCCTTGCTGCGGCTTCGCTAATCCAAGCAGCAGTTGTAACAACGTGCTTTTACCACACCCATTGGCCCCCAATAGGGCCAAGATCTCTCCCCGTTTTAGAGACACACTCACCCCTTTTAACACCGGATGCGCTCCATATCCGAAAACGACCTGTCGGGCCGACAACATTTCTTCCGGAGCCGCTTTTGCCAATATCGAGATAGCCATCATTCACTTCCTCACCCTTTCGGATGTAAAAATTCCCGGATCTCAATATCGCTAAAGCGGGTTCCATAAAAACGCTGATAAAAATCCGCTGTTTGTTTAGTCATATCAATATCGGAAAACCGATCCGGATACAGCACCTTAGCCAACCATAGAAATTGCAAAGCTTCTTCGGATGTTTCCCGACACCACCAAAACAGACCACGAGGATTGGCGTAGACACGGTGCTGTTGCACCGCCCGAATCAAATGCCATTTAGGCGCAATGGCGATTTTCCGGGCATCATTGGATCGCATGGCAATAATCACATCTGGATCCGCAGCCATGATCGATTCCAAATCGACATTAGCACTGCCATAATGCGCCGGCCCAAGATGCCACTGTTCTGCTACATTGATCCCTCCCGCGAGATCGATCCAATCCTGATTCAGCGACGGGCGTCCGGAAGTCAGTCGCGCCATTCCCGAGGCGATATAAACATGCTTACGCAGACGAACATCCAAACCTTTTAATCGTTCAGCAACCAACTGTCGATTATGCTCAAAGTAGCGTTGATAAGCTTGAGCCTTCACTATCGCATCCCCACCAAGGAGTTCTCCGGTAATACCGACTCGTTCAACCAACTTCTGTATTGAATTGGCATGAAATCCAGCGACGGCAATGCCCGCCCGTTCTAGCTGCCGCTGTTTTTCTGCCGGAAAACCTTCCGAAACAAATAAAATATCCGGATGCAGAGCAATTAAGCCTTCTACATTCACATCGGCCGAATGCCCTAACGTCGCTAGTGCCGCATCTTTTATCGAGGGAACAATTTGCCGAAAAGCTTTCATCTGCTGCGCATAACGGGTCGTCGCCACAATTTTGGAACCCGCGCCTAACATCACCAATACTGAATTTTGAGCTTCCCAGGCACTGGCCACCCGCTGAATATGCTCAGGAACGGACACCTGGATCCCATCATAACGAACCACTCGCCGTGGAGCGTCCGAGGTGGTGGCCGGAAAAGATGAACGCAACTGTGCCTGCGCATTTCCCAGCACCAGCGATAATACGAACAAAAGCCAATATCGATGGCTTTTGAAATTTAGAATCCATTTCATATTCTTCTCCAGCCCCTAACGGCAGAAGAAACTGCCGTTAGGGGGTCTATGCGCTAAAACTCAATCGTTCCACTTAACCGCAGCTGCCGGGGTTCCCCCAGAAAAGCGGTATTAGTCGCAGACGATCCATATTCATTACGCGGGAAAAATGCAGCCCAATATTTACGATCGAATAAATTGGTCGCATTCAAACGGACCGTGAGTTTCTTGCCATAAATTTTATTGGTGACGTATTTAGCCCCTAAATCTAAGGTGGTATAACTGCCGGCCCAAACTTCGTTAGTCGCATCGGCGGCACGTTTGCTGACATAATGCACATTGGTATTTACAGAGAATCCAGGCAGTGCCATAAATTTATAATTGGCCAGAACATTCGCCTGATAACGCGGGATACCTACGACACGTTTATTCGATACATTGTGTCTATATCCGTCTTTTAAAGTGGCATCAAGGTAGGTCACACCGCCCATCACATCAAGTTGTGAAGTTACAGCACCCTGCACATTCAGCTCGGCCCCGTTATTGCGCTGTTTCCCTTGTTCGCGATAGTAATGATCCTCCCCGGTAAAGGCCATTGGCCGGGTGATATGGAACACCGCGAAACGCGTGAAAACGCCACCGAGCTGGGCTTTTACACCGATTTCAGTCTGGCGACTACGCACCGGTGATAGACTTGTGCCCGAATTTAACGCTGTATCCGGAGCCGTACCGCCCTGCTCCAAGGTATCGCCATGAGCGATGTAAGTCGTCACATTCGATATCGGTTTATACATGAATGCGACGTTTGAGCTAAAACCATTGTCGACATAATGCCCGGTATGCGCTCCCCCAGCGTTATATCCTTCGGATGAAAAGTAGTTATAACTGCCCATCAACAACGTTGAAAAATAACGGTTCCAGGTAATGGTATCGCCTAAGATCCCGGCCTGAGCTCGGTTGTGGCTCGCCAAATACAGGGGAAGGCTGCCATTTCCGGCAACTTCTGAATAACTCTGAGGATGATCAATCGGGGAGGAGCCCAGACCGACATAACTACGGCCCCCCGCCGCATTGTAGACATTCCAAATATAACCGGATGTTCCCGCGACTACATCATGCTGAATATCGCCGGTATAGAATGTTCCATTGACTCGCGCCACATTACTGGTAATTGAAAAGTGAACCGTCGTCGCGCCATTCACGTTGAAACTGGTATCCATTGTGGTGCCATCATTATTGAAGGTATTCCCGACACTACGCATGGTCCGCCGAGCGATCTGATGGAGGATCCCTGCGGTCAAGTTCCAGTTTTTACCAAACTGCTGCTTCAGCTTGGCACTTTCCATGGTGGTTTCCAGCGAGTTTCCGGCCCAGCTCTGACCATAACCTTTTTTCCCGGCATCCAGAGCATGGGGTAATCCCGAAGTAGGGCTATAACTAAATCCACCGGGGAAACCCATCCGAATAAACCGATAATAACTCCCATTCAGCTCCAAGGTCGTACTATCGGTTAAGTGCAAATCAATCGCACCACCGAACAATTTGCGATTCACCCAAGAATCAGACACATAACCTTCACCCTGTTCCTTGAGGACATTAAACCGATATCCCGCATATTTGATCGGTGTTCCACCGACATCCACATGCAGCAATCGGGTGCCATCACCGGTCACACTCGCCCGTACCGAATTAAAATAATTTTTAGTAGGCCGTTTGAGTTCTAAATTGAAATCCCCAGCCGGAGAAGCCGGACCATACAAGGCTCCGGTCAAGCTATGGATCACTTCCACACGTTGATAGAGCTCGATGGGTTGCGCTGTGGTAGCGACGGCATTCATGCCATCGATATGAAAATTGTCTACGACACTACCTTCCATACCACGGCTTTGGGGCCGTCCGACATCCATCCCGCCTCGCGCTTCTATCTGCGTGGATGGATCATATTGCAGCGCTTCACCGAGACTACTGACCTGACGATCATTGAGTAACTCTTGATTTAAAACCGTCGTTGAAAAAGGCATATCTTGCAGCGATTGCGAGCCTAATGGACCAAAAGTTGCACTTTTAGGCTGATAGGCACTCTCCTGAGTCTGCTGCCCCTCGACCACCATTTCGGGCATTGAAGAAACTGATGATGAATCTGAAACATCCGCTGCATGTACTGCTGGACTACAAAGCGTTCCTAAACCAACAACACCCGCTACGATCGGGAAATAAGCACTATACTTATCCATGTAAATACCACCATTTGAAAAGAATATCTTCTGAGATCTTCTAAACGAATCAAAAATGCGCAAAACTGATAAAAGGATTGCATCTCAGAGAGATCGTTGAACAGAGAACTTTGTTGAAGTAGAGAAGTACAGTCAGTCGATGCGCATCACAATCCATAGACACACAGCCAATCACTCATAGCACAATTATAATTTTTCGTTGTATATTTTTTTATATAGCGATCTATCTCACGATTCAAAAAATCTGTCAAAGAAATTATGACAAGTTTATTACGGAATTTATCAGTTAATGATTTTGATCAATCATTACCATTGATTGCCGAAGATTTAACAAACAGAGCTTGGACACAGAAGTCCCCATCCATAACGCTCCTTTTTCAATTACAACCTAGCTATGATGCGTTAACATAGTCCACTTTAAGCCCGTGGTCGTTCTGCTATGCCGCATTTAACCACTACATCTGAGGCTGAAATCTCAGTCTACAGCCGATTCACTTATCCAGCCGTTCGCATCATCCTAGGCCTTGTTGCCACGTTGCTTTGGGGCAGCGCGTTTCCAATGGTCAAAATGGGTTATCAAGCATTAGCCATTGATCACAGCCAAACCTTCCGGGAACTGTTGTTTGCGGGTTACCGATTTAGCTGTGCTGGGGCTTTCTTACTGATTTTAAGCACGATCTGGCAACGCCAGACTTGGCATTTTAGTCGTGATAAACTCATCCGGATTATTAAAGTCGGTAGCTTTCAAACACTACTACAATATATTTTTTTCTACCTCGGACTCGCGCTGACCACTGGAATTTCCAGTGCTATTGTTTCCAGCTCATCTACTTTTTTTCAGCTGATTATTGCCCACTTTTTATTCAGTGATGATCGCTTAAATCGACGAACAATAGGCAGTGCCCTCATCGGGTTTTGTGGGATCGCCTTTTATCACGTCATGGCTCATGGCTGGAGATTACATTTAGGAACGGGTGAGGCGTTGATGCTCATCGCCATGTTTTTTGGCGCCTATGGGAATATCTTAAGTAAACGCAATATCAGTACCCACTTGCCCGTACTCATGCTAACCGCGTGGCAGATGTTCTTGGGAGGGATTTGTCTTATCACCATAGGTGCCAGTCAGGTCGGTTTAGCGCCTTTTCAATGGAGCGTATCAGCCACGCTTATTTTTATCTATTTAAGCGCCATTTCCGCATTTGCTTTTCTCATCTGGAATACCCTGATGGCTCATAATCAGGTTGGGGAGATTTCGATCTTTCTATTTCTAATTCCGATCTTCGGTGTAACGCTCTCAGCTTTGGTACTGCACGAGCCGTTGCATAACTACGTGCTCATTGCATTGGCACTGGTGGTCATCGGCATTATTCTGGCCAACCGCTCAGAGAAAACAAAGGGATAGAAGCCCTATAATTTCATTCAACAGAACGCTATTCCAATCAATACTTATTTTATTTCTCGTCATTTTCGCAATCGATAAGTGCCAACTATGAAATCATTTCACACATTCCCGCCATCATCGAACCGGATCCCCCATCGTTTTAGAACCTAAATATCGGGTCATTCCATCAGTCTGTGATCGATAAAACATATATTAAAAGCATTATCCATTAATATTAAAACGGCTTTTTAATTATAATTAATATCATGGAATAAATATGACAACAGAACACCTCTCTACTCATATCAGCTTGATGGCACTTACTCTGGCGGGGCTGTTGCCAGGTGCTGCATTCGCGGCTTTACAAGCACCAACTCAGGTTGAAATTCCCACATTGAGCGTTGATGACCATAGCGCAGTGATCACCTGGCAAGCGCCTGCTGACATCAGCCAAATTAGTGATTATCAAGTACTGGAAAATGGCAAAGTCATTGCCACAGCCCAAGCCAATAATCGCCAATTTTCCCCAAGTGCGCCATATATCGAGAATTTTTATACCAAAAATAGCGATGGATTCGCTCAGAAGATCATTTGGCAAAGCGCCACTTTGACCCATTTAGCACCCAATCAACACTATCAATTCCAAGTACGTACCGTCGGTAAAGATGGTTCACTCTCCGCACCCAGCGCCCCCATCGCCGTGAAAACGACGACAACCCCAACCACTATTTCCGTACTCGATTATGGTGCTGTTGGTGATGGACAAACACTCAACACCCAATCACTACAAAACGCAATTAACGCCTGTCCCATCCATTGTAAACTGGTGGTTCCCGCCGGAACGTTTGTCACAGGGGCACTCTTTTTAAAAAGTGACATGACCCTCGATCTGGAAAAAAATGCTGTACTGCTGGGCTCCAGCAATCCAGAAGAATATCCAGACGGCTACAAACTTTACCCCTATTCACAAACACTCCGTCCCGCCTCACTGATTAACGCGATAAAACGAGGCGAGCGTGATGCCGGCACCTTTAAAAATATCCGAATCGTCGGTCAGGGGGTCATTGACGGGAACGGCTGGAAGCAAACCACTGACAGCTACAGCGATACGCTCGGCCAACATCAGCCCCACTATCTTGCCAGTAATAATACTCGCTATGCCCAAGATGGCATTCTAGCGAAAAATCAGGTCGATCGCGCTGTAGCTAGCGGTAAGACGCTTCATCTCTCTTACGGCCAAATGCGCTCCAGTCTGATCACACTGCGCGGTGTAGAAAATCTCTACATCAGCGGAGTCACCATTCGTAACCCGGCCTATCATGGCCTAATGGTGCTCACCAGTAAAAACGTCGCCATCAATGGCATTAAAGCGCAAACATTCGATGCCAATAATGGTGATGGCGTCGAATTAGGCAACACTCAGCAAGCGATGGTGTTTAACAGCTATTTTGATACCGGGGATGACAGCATCAACTTTGCCGCTGGTACCGGCGCGCTGGCTAAAAAAGAACCTCGCGTCGAACATGTACGTTTATTTAATAACTTTTTCCACCATGGTCACGGTGCCGTTGTGATGGGGAGTCATACCGGTGCTGGGATGCATGATATTGTGGCTGAAAATAGTGTCGCTGACGGTTCAGATATTGGCCTTCGCATTAAAAGCAGCACCATTATCGGCGGCTCAGTCGACAATGTCGTGTTTCGGAATATCGCCCTAAAAAACATTGCCAAAAATGCCCTGATCGTTACCTTAAAATACAGCGATCCCAATGCCTCGATCGACTACCCGGTTGCCACCGACAAAGTTGCAATTCACGACATCAACATGAGTGATGTCAGTGTCGATACCATTACCGGTAGTTCTGCTTCCATTAATATCAAAGGGGAAAGTCAGCATCAAACCTGGTACAACAACATCAACTTACAAAATATGACATTGCGCAAAGTGCCCGCTACCTATATTGAAGATCTAAGTGATAGCCACTTTAATCACATTAGCTTTTCTGCGCTCAAAGGAAGCAACCAACCGTGGCATTTTCACCATGTACAAAATGTCAAAGTTGATGATCAACCGGTAAGTGCCGAGTAAGGGCTATTTAATCCCGGAAAATCCAAAACTGCGCATAAACTGCTTTTGAAAAAGTAAAAACGCAATCACTAGCGGGGCACACACCATCAGTGTCCCCGCACTCACCAACCCCCACTCGCCGCCGGACTCAGCGCCCATGGCAAACGAGACTAAGCCAATCGTCAGCAGCTGTTTGTCTGGATCGCTCAGTACCATCAGCGGCCACAGATATTCATTCCAGTGATAGGTCACACTCACCACGGCAAATGCCAGCATCGCCGGACGTGCCATTGGCAGCAGCACATACCAGAGCAATTGCCACCAGTGCGCTCCTTCCATCAATGCCGCATCCTCAAGCTCATTGGGAATATTTAAAAAAGTCTGGCGCATCAAAAACACCCCAATCCCGGAAGCAAAATAGGGCAACATGGCGCCGGTAAGCGTATCAAGCAGCCCCAGTGATTGCAGCGTCAGCAGATTCGGAACCATCACCATCACCGGCATAATCATCATCTGCACTAAAAAGCCATAAAAGAGCAGTGCTCTACCGCGAAACTGATAATAAGCAAACACATACCCCACAATGGTGATCGAGACCAACTGCACCAGCAAGGTCCCCAGAGTGAAGATTAACGTGTTCAGATACAGCCGTAACCAGTTGGCACTTTGCCACGCCTCACTAAACTGGTCGAAGATAATCGGGCCGTGTGGCCAGATCGAGGCCATTTCCCCACCAAACACCGTTTCCCCAAAAGCCGACTTGAGCATCCACAATAGCGGCGATAACCATACAATCGCCAAAGCCAGCATAAAAACCGCGATCACCCATAATTTAAGTGGTGCTTTACTGATGTTCATAATGGGTGCCTCGTTCGAGATATTTCAAATTCACAATCGTAAGAGTAACCAGTACTACCAACATCACCAATGTAGCTGCCGATGCTTTCCCGTAGTCATGGGTCTGCGTCGCCAGTCGCTGAATATAAAACAGTAAGGTCGTTGATGCGTGAGCCGGGCCACCTTCCGTCATCACCGCCACATGGTCAATCTGGGTAATGGCATAAATGACCGCAACCGTGACCACAAAGTTGATGGTCGGACGCAGCATCGGCCACGTGATATAACGAAAGATCTGCCAGCGCGAAGCCCCTTCCATCTTAGCGGCTTCCTGAACGTCACTTGGAATCGCCTGTAAACCGGCTAAGAAAAATAGCATGTAGTAACCGGTGAATTTCCAGATCCCTAATGCAGCCAGCGCTACCAGCACACTGCTTTTCATCCCCAGAAAATTATGATTCATAAAGCCAAACAACTGGCTCAAGTAATAATCCAAAAGCCCCATCGACGGTAAATACACAAACAAAAACAACGTCGCAACACTGACCAGCGGCAGCACCATCGGCATAAAGATCACCGCTCGCATCGCCTGATTAATCCGGGTATTTTGCTTAAGCCATACGGCCAAGCCCAGCGCCAGAACCAAACTCGGAGCCACCGTCATAGCGATATACAGCAGATTATTCCAACAGGCTTGCCAGAACACCGGATCGGCAAACAACCGTTGGTAATTCGCCCAGCCGACGAATGGCATCGTATCCGCCATACGCGTATCAAACAAACTATCGTATAACGAGCGCAGCAGCGGTACATAAGTAAAAAGAGCCAGACAAGCCAACACCGGAGCCATCAGCAGGTAGGGACGCCAACGCACTAATCGCATAATTGATCCATTCGAAAATGGGGCCTAAAGCCAAGGCCCCGATAGAAATTACTGAAGGTTATAAACGGTCTGTTTCTGATATGGAGCCATCAACTGATCCGCCTTAGCTTGCGCCTGTTGGGCCGCCTGAGAAGGAGTGACCGATGCATCAGAAACCATGGCCGCCAACTGATTTTCCATGGCCTGACGAACCGCAACCGTTTCATAAGTTGCATACCACGGATAAGCATATTGCAGCTGCTCAAATGCAACTTTTGCACGGGGATCTTTTTGCAAATATTGGATCATCTCTGGAGTATTGTAAGCTGCTTTGCGCGGTGCAAAGTAACCGGTAAAGCGCGACCACTCGCCATTGATTTGCGGGCTAATCAAATACTGCATTAACTTGTAGGCCGCTTTTTTCTGGGCATCGTCAATCCCTTTGAATGACACTAATGAAGCACCACCGATGATCACCCCTCGGCGAACATGTGCGGGCAACATCGCCACTCCTAAATCGAATGACTTGGCATGGCTGCGCAAAAAGCCCAGAGAACCAGTCGAGAGGATCGTCATTCCCAATTTACCGGAGAGGAACTGCGCATCGATCTGTTTGGCATCCAGTACCCCTTGCGGCATGACCTTGTCTTTAAAAATCAGCCCCTGCCACAATGTAAGAGCCCCGATGGTCGTCGGATCGTTATAATAAACTTCGCCGGGATAATCCGGATTGTTAAAACTGCCACCATTAGCATGTACCAGTGAAGAGAGCACCCAACCGCCGTAATCGTTGTTGGTCGATGGCAACATAATGCCCCACTGTCCTTTACTGGCATCGGTCAGCTTCTTGGCATCGGCGCGTAGTTGCTGCCAGGTAGCAGGGGCTTGAGTGATCCCCACCTGCTTAAATAAATTTTTATTGTAGTAAAGCACGGGCGTTGAATTATGAAATGGCATCGCATACGCCTGCCCTTGATACAGCGCATTTTTCTGCACAGCGGGCCAGAAATTCGCTTTTAAGAAATCGGTTGCATTCCCGTCATTGCCGTACTGAAACAACTCGCTCATCGGTAGAATTTCATCACTAATCGCCAGATCAACCGTATAATTAGCCGACATCACCACCAGTGCCGGAGGATGCCCCGCCTGTGCAGCCGCTTCGGCTTTTTGCTTAGTGGTATCGTAACTCCCGGTGAAAATAGCCCGCACTTTAATCTCTGGGTTTTGCTGATTAAATTGCTTCACCAGTTGGTTCATCTTCATCGTCAACTTACCATCGACCGGTGCTGGAAACATCAGGTCGATCGGTGTTGTCGCCAGCGCCGAGAAAGTCATTCCTGCCATCCATAATCCAATGATGAGCTTATTTAATTTCATAGCGATTCCTTGATCGTCAGCCTTTGCGTCGTGGTCGCCGAAAACAAATGGATCTGCTCCGGCATAAAATAACAATTGAACTCATCCCCGTCCCTCAGCGGTTGGGATTGAGTGTCATGAAAAATCTGTAGTGGGCCATAGCCTGATTCCAAATGCAGCAAACGGACATGACCGAGCAATTCCTGACGACGAAGCCGAGCCGGAAACTGCCCCGATCCTCGGGGTCCAACCCCGACCCGAATATGCTCCGGACGCAACCCAACCCAGACCATTGATTCCGGTTCATCCTGCTTAAACTCCCAACGACATCCAGCCAGACAAACCCAGCCATTTTGCGAAGCAATCTTAAAGGTATTGATTGTCGGCGAGCCGATAAAACGGGCGACAAACAAATTTGCCGGAGTTTGATAAAGCCATTCGGGAGTCCCCACCTGCTGGATCACCCCTTGATCAAGCACCACGATCCGATCCGCCATTGTCATCGCTTCAATCTGATCATGCGTGACATAAACCGTGGTCGTTTTTAGTTTTTGATGCAGCGCCATAATGGCATCTCGAACATCACCACGCAGTTTGGCATCCAGGTTCGAAAGCGGTTCATCCATCAAAAACAGTCGCGGTCTACGCACAATCGCCCGCGCCATAGCAACCCGTTGCCGTTGTCCTCCCGAAAGGGCTTTCGGACGACGATTTAGTAGAGGCGTCAAACGTAGCATTGCCACCGTTTCATCAAAAATGGCTTGATGATCCCGCTGTTTTTCCCCGCGAATTTTCATCCCGAAGCGAATGTTCTCAGCCACACTCATGTGCGGAAATAAGGCATAGCTTTGAAAGATCATTGAAAAATTACGTTCACGAGGAGATTGACGTGCAATGTCTTCACCATCACAGTAAAGAGCACCACAACTTGGCTGTTCCAAACCGGCCAAGATCCGCAGTAATGTTGATTTACCGCAGCCCGAAGCCCCCACCAATACCAAAAATTCACCATTCTCAATGGTCAGTGATAGTTGTTTAAGAACTTGAGTTTGAGCAAATTGTTTGGATAAGTTATCGATTCGAATCTGACTCATGACATCCCTTTCACCCATGGGAAATGCCGCTCGCCATTTAAACGACTCAACAAATGTTGATGGCTTACCCAGCGCCCTTCACTGGTGATCGAATGGATTAAACAAGAAGGGGGTTCCATGTTGTAAAGTGGCGTCGAACGCTCACGATAGCAGGGGATCTGCACCGATGTGGCCGGAGCAACTACAACAACTAACTGACGATACTGGCTGACACTAAAGCGATGATTATGCCCACAGTAAATCCCACGAAACTGAGGATAACGATCCGCCAGAGCCAACAGCCGGGAACCATTGATACAGCGCAGCGGATCCATATGGGCATTATTCATCGATAACGGCGGATGATGCATGAACAGCACGGTTGGCAACTCAGAAGCCTTCAAGTGTTGCTCAATCCAGTTGGCTAACTCATCATCAATCGCCCCATGAGTCTCCCCAGGGATGGTCGAATCCACAAGCAACAACTGATGCCCGCCATATTCCAGGGTATAACGGATTGGACGACCGACCTCAATCAGCGGACAAAGCAGACGAAACGCTTCGCAAAAAGCATCGCGCTCATCGTGATTTCCATTAATCAGGTAAACCGGACAATTGGCATATTGCAAAATTTTAGCAGCCTGCCGGTATTGCTCCGGATGACCATCATTTACCACATCTCCGGTAATAATAATCGCATCGACTGGATCATCTAACTGATTGAGTTGGTGAATAATATCCGCATTTTGGGCATTGACATCGAGACTATCGAACAGCTTCTCTCCCGCTGCACAAAAATGCATATCACTTAAATGGGCCAAACGCATCATGTGTCCTTTCAGGCAATAATGGCCTCAAAGTAGAGAGTCGATATGAACTGCAAATGACATGTCGATGACGAATTCGTGAACCTCAATCATCCCACGTTCAACTCCGTCATATTTCCTGCCAATTTTGACCAGGCCCCTGTTGCCATCTATGAAAGATGTGTTCAATTTTATTTGACAGACAAACACATGAATATGGTTTTTAATTAACACCATCGAGAGCGAACAACGAATCGCCTCAACAATCACCCAGCTCAACAAGAAGGAACAAATGATGAACACTTTCACTAAATTCACTGCCGCCCTTGCTATCGCAACTTCAATCGGTTTTTTGAGTAATGCCGCTAGCGCCGCTGAAGCATCTGCCGACAACGCGGCCCCTGTCGCTCAGCAAGCCGGTCACTTTAGCGAAGCTCAGGCTGCTCTAAATAACAAATTCGGCGTCGGCCGTGACAACCACTAAGACTTTTGAACTTAACTAAAACCAAATTTGAGGAGAACACCATGAACACTATGACTAAAATCGCAACTGCTACTGTTATCGCCACTACTTTAGGTCTGTTAAGCAATGTCGCCAGCGCTGCTGAAACATCTGCTGACAACGCGGCCCCTGTTGCGCAGCAAGCCGGTCACTTTAGTGAAGCTCAAGTTGCTTTACATGACAAATTCGGCGTCGGCCGTGACAACCACTAAGACTTTTGAACTGAACTAAAACCAAATTTGAGGAGAACACCATGAACACAATCACTAAAATCGCAACTGCTACTGTTATCGCCACTACTTTAGGTCTGTTAAGCAATGTCGCTAGCGCCGCTGAAGCATCTGCCGACAACGCGGCCCCTGTCGCTCAGCAAGCCGGTCACTTTAGCGAAGCTCAGGCTGCTCTAAATAACAAATTCGGCGTGGGCCGCGACAACCACTAAGACTTTTGAACTTAACTAAATTTGAGGAGAACACCATGAACACTATGACTAAAATCGCAGCCGCTGCTGTTATCACCGCTACTTTAGGTCTGTTAAGCAATGTCGCCAGCGCTGCTGAAACATCTGCTGACAACGCGGCCCCTGTTGCTCAGCAAGCCGGTCACTTTAGCGAAGCTCAGGTCGCTTTACATGACAAATTCGGCGTCGGCCGTGACAACCACTAACACTTTTGAACTTAACTAAAACCAAATTTGAGGAGAACACCACGAACACAATCACTAAAATCGCAGCCGCTGCCGTTATCACCGCTACTTTAGGTCTGTTAAGCAACGTCGCCAGCGCTGCTGAAACATCTGCTGACAACGCGGCCCCTGTTGCGCAGCAAGCCGGTCACTTTAGCGAAGCTCAGGCTGCTTTACATGACAAATTCGGCGTGGGTCGTGACAACCACTAACACTTTTGAACTTAACTAAAACCAAATTTGAGGAGAACACCATGAACACAATCACTAAAATCGCAGCCGCTGCCGTTATCACCGCTACTTTAGGTCTGTTAAGCAATATCGCCAGCGCTGCTGAAACATCTGCTGACAACGCAGCCCCTGTTGCTCAGCAAGCCGGTCACTTTAGTGAAGCTCAAGTTGCTTTACATGACAAATTCGGCGTGGGTCGTGACAATCATTAAAACGTGTTGGCTCCATTCCCGCTCCAAAAGGAGGTAGCTGAGTTTGATTTATCTAAATCCAAACGATGCCGTACCCATCACGGCATCGGCTCTGACCTAGAATCGTCGTATTTTATCTAACGACGATTCTCCTTTCACGCCAGCTCAATCACGAGTATTAGAGCAACACGACAGAACCACCTTTCGACAATCCCATAAGAGTTGATCGGATACCACAACCGAAAACACGGCTTAAAGCTCCCCAAAAAAGCAACCGAAATCGTCGGTCATTTATCGAGACCACGGAGCCAGAGTGAAGCACCGTTCACTCTAAAAACTGTTAGTTTTTCATGATTGAATTGCTGTAAAAATAATCACAAATGATCAACAACCCCTAGGATTAGGCACGTTTTTGAGCTGATCGGGAATGCAAGCATGACCCATACATCCTAGACTAACAGAGTAATCAATTCCCCCGAAGCACACATCTTTGAAGGTGAAAAAATGAATTCAACAAATCCTGTTTGGTTTATTACCGGCTGTTCGACCGGTTTTGGTCGAGAACTCGCAAAGCAAGTGATTGCCTTAGGTTGGAATGTTGTGATCACAGCCCGAAATCCAGATAGTCTCGCCGATTTAACCGTAGGTCATGAAACGCATACGCTACCACTTGCACTCGACGTCAACGATCAGGCGGTGATCCAACAAGCCGTTGCCCAAGCCATCCAGCATTTTGGTCAGATTGATGTATTAGTGAACAATGCCGGTTATGGGTATTTCTCAGCGATTGAAGAAGGTGAGGACGATCAGATCCGCCGCCAATTCGAAACCAATGTTTTTGGATTGAGTGCACTGATTCGCGAAGTTCTCCCCCACATGCGAGCCAAAAAAGCTGGGCATATCATTAACTTTTCATCCATTGGTGGGCTGGTCGCCTTCCCGGCATTAGGCTATTACAATGCCAGCAAATTTGCCGTAGAAGCGATCTCCGAAGCGCTGTATAAAGAAGTCCAGCCACTGGGGATCCATGTTTCTATTGTCGAACCCAGTGGCTTTCGGACTGACTGGGCCGGTCGTTCCGTCATTGAATCGAAAACCACCATTGATGATTATAAAGAAACAGCAGGGGCACGCCGAGATGCACTGCGAGCGGGCTCAGGCCATCAAGCCGGCGATCCCGTCCGCGCCGCTCAAGCGGTCATTGATATCGCTCGTTTAGAACAGCCGCCATTGCGTTTGTTACTGGGCAAAGCCGCTTACAATACGGCGATGGCACATCTTGATGAACTGCGCCACAACTTTGAGCAGTGGCGCGATGTATCCATCGGTGCCGACTATCCAGAAGAATAACCACACCAGACCATCCCCAAATCAAGCCGCTTTAAAAACGCGGCTTTCTTTTTTGTTGCCTTCCTCGAACACC
Organism: Celerinatantimonas marina; assembly: GCF_046054165.1. Taxonomy (NCBI): domain Bacteria; kingdom Pseudomonadati; phylum Pseudomonadota; class Gammaproteobacteria; family Celerinatantimonadaceae; genus Celerinatantimonas; species Celerinatantimonas marina. The sequence goes on from NZ_JBFNXK010000006.1 coordinate 157,066, forward strand.
AAAGACAAAGCGACGGCGGCTTAGGGGGTGTTGACCTTTTGTGATTGTTTTTACAGCAACAAAGCTATCGAGATATGGGCATTGAAATCGTTAGTTAACATCTGATGAATAAAAGGGGGCGTTTGCATCAAATATCCTGCCCCGGCAGAAATAAATGTATATATACCACACAATGTAATCGACAATAGGTTTGCCAGTGCACAAGTGTAAATCGTCTGCCGATGGCGATGAAAGCGATTGGCCCCCCAGAGCAAGCTGAAGGCTAACATAGATAAAACAACAAAGACCAAAATAGCCATTATTTATGATTCTCTATAGCTTCATACCTTTGACACACCCATCACCCTTTGGCTTTACGAAACGCGTGGCTAAATGCGGCATCATAAAGCTTGGAATAGTTAAATGACTCGCCTAGAAAATCCCCCACCAGAATTAAAGCAGTGCTGCGAATACCCGCCTGATGGGCTTGCACTGCGATTTCAGAAAGAGGGGCTCGGATAATCTGGCACTCCGGCCAGGTCGCTTTATAGACAACGGCCGCAGGCGTGTCGGCCGGATAACCGCCTTCGAGCAGCGCAGCGACAACCGCACGCGTATGCCCAGCCGACAAGTAAATCGCCATCGAGCAGCGATGCGCGGCAAATGATTGCAACGATTCCAGCTCCGGCACCGGTGTCCGTCCGGCGATGCGGGTAATCACCAAACTCTGGCTGATTTCAGGGACGGTGTATTCGACGCCTAACTCGGCCGCCGCACCTAAAAAGGCACTCACGCCCGGCACACTCAAAAAACCAATCCCCTCTTTTTTCAGGCATTCCGCTTGCTCTCGAATTGAGCCATACAGCGAGAGATCACCGGTTTGCAGGCGCACCACCAGCTTCCCGGCTCGCACACCCGAGACCATCAGATCCAGAATATCCTCCAGCGTTAAAGCGGCGCTATCGTGACACTCACACTCGGCGCGGCAATAATCGAGCAATTTCGGATTAATCAACGATCCGGCGAAAATCACCCGATCCGCCTGACTGAGCAACTGATAGCCCTTGAGGGTAATCAGTGATTCATCGCCCGGGCCTGCGCCAACAAAGTAGACGAGAGAAGGATCAAAAGCAGCCGTTTGCATCGTTTATTCCTTAAAATTCAGAGCCAATGTCTGGCCGTTGGCAAATAAGCGCGACGCTTGTCGTGCTGGCTGATAATGTTGCAAAAACGTGTGGATCCACTCGCCATGCGTCACCACCGCGATGGGGCGGTCATCGAAACGATGCCGCTTCCGGGCGCTCCCCAGCCAACTTTGGATCCGAGCCCATAACGTGGCCTCTGGCTCAACCTGTGCCAGTGCATGTAATTGTAACCAGTCACGCTGCTGATAAGCACAACCTAACGCTCCGTGTGCTGTGGTTGGAATGGCTTTTCCCTGTAATGTGCCAAAATAGCGTTCCCGTAGCCGCGCATCGGCAATGATCAGCGTTTTTTGTCGGCGGGCGATCCGCCGGGCCGAGGCCATGGCCCGACCTAAATCACTGCAATAAATGGCGCCAAATGCAGGCCAGCAGACGCGATCCAACTGCGATTTACCGCGCGCCGTCAATGGGCTATCCAGCCAGCCTTGCATCTTATCGGCTACATTCCACTCCGTTTGGCCGTGGCGGATTAAATACAGCTCCAACGGTTTAGTCGATGCTGTCATCATCAACCACCAATGTTCGCCCGCGACGCTGCCCCGGACGCAATGCCCCATCAGAGAGCGAATACTTTTGCTGATAGCCGCGCGGCGTGATGATGTAATCGCCAAACCGATAACTATTGGAATTACCGACAATCACCGTCGCCGCCATGGCAAACGGTCGCTCACAAAAATCAGCCAACGTTGCCAGCATCACTTGCTGCCCTGCTCGATAGGCTTGATCAACAATCGCCACCGGCGTGTCCGGGCTGCGGTATTTCAGCAAAATATCCCGCGCCTGCTCAATCTGGTGCTGACGTTTACGCGAGCGAGGATTATAAAAGGCGACTACAAAATCACTGCTCGCCACGGCTTCAATCCGCTGACAGATCACCGGCCACGGGGTCAGCAGATCCGATAATGAAATCGAGCAGTGATCATGGCCTAGCGGCGCTCCCACCAGCGATGCACAAGAAACCGCCGCAGTCACCCCCGGAACCACCGTGACCTCAATCTGGATCGACGGATTTTGGCTGAGCAGTTCAAACACCAGCGGTGCCATAGCATACACACCACTATCGCCAGAGCAAACCAGCGCCACATCCTGACTCACCGCCGCTTCAATCGCCTGCCGAGCTCGTTGCCACTCCCGCGTCATGCCGCTTTCAATGATCGTTTTACCGACCAGATAGGACTCGATAAACGACAGGTAACGTCCATAACCGACGATCACCTCGGCGCGTTCAATCGCCTCCGCCGCCTGATAGGTCATCTGCGCCTTGGCTCCCGGGCCAAGGCCCACTAAAAATAGCGTAGCCATAGTTAATACTCCGACGTTAAGCAGCGACGCGCTTCATCAATATGCGCAAAAATCACCTCGGTCACGGGGGCAAAATCCAGCAGACAAAACTGCTCTCCCGCAATTGGGGCCGCCACCTCGATGCCGCTTTCCCGTCCCAGACGAGTGGCTAAATCCGCTTGAATTTCAGTTAAATCATGGCGAAAATGATTGCCCGAAACCAGCAACATCGGGATCAATCGCACCGGCCACTGCCCCAAATCACGGATCTGCCGCACCAGCGCATCGGCCAGCAACCGATAAGGCATCACTCCTTCCAGCGAACAACTGAAATGGCGCGGCGAAAGCTGCGTGAGCAGTTGCATACTATAGGTCAGGGCCTGATGACCGGCATCATTGAGCTGCGGTGCACCATGATAGATAAACAGATTCACCCCCGGCTCACGGCTGAAATGTGCTGACAACGCGCCTAAAATCGCGTTGCTATCGGCACTTTTTTGCATAATCGCCGGGGTTAGCCAAATCGTCGCCAGAGAAAACTGCGTAAAACCATCCACCACCTGCCGCACCGAACGATATTCATCAGTCGGATAGAGATAACAAGGGATCACGATAATCTGCGAATAACCTTCCAGATCGAGCCGGGCCAATTGCTGAGGCAGATTCAACCACGGATGACCATGCGCCTCCTGATTCAAGCGTTTTAAGACCGTTTTGGAACTGAGCGCGAGCACCACATCACAATCCGGATAACGCGCCGCGATCTGCTGTTTGAGGTTGATATAGCGTTCGCAGCTGGCCAGAGAGCCAAAACAGCTCAGCACAATCGCCTGACCTTTTTGATAATGGCGATAACGTTTTAACATGATGGGTCCTTTTCAGTCTGCGTTTCAATCGCAGCAAACGCGCTCGGTGCCAAAACCGAGCGCAGCGACTTGCGCTCCCGAAGCGCTTCAAACATCGTTTGCCACTGTGATTTAGAAAGTTGATCAATCTGGCGCAGCCAGAGGCCATTATTGACGGCCGACTCGCCCGTATCTAAATGTTCATAGAGCACCGCAACCGCTTGATTACGGCAGCTTCCAGCGCAGTGGCTCCGGGAAATTTTAATTCGGGAAGCACCGCGATTGAGTCCCATCTCCCGCGCTAATCCCCGCAGTTCAGCGGCTAAATCGGCACGGCCGCTGGCTTTGGCGCAGCGAGCACCCCCACAAATGATCAGATGATGGCGATAATACAGCATCGGTCGCTCACGACTGGGCTCGCGCGGTTTACACTGATAGCCTTGCACCACCACGCTGCCATGCGCATTGGTTTGTTCCTGCGGAGGCCAGCTATTTTTCAGTCGCTGAGCCGGGAGCGACAAGCGATAATGGCGTCGACACACCGCAACCGTCACATGAAAGCCCTGCGCCGCAAATTTAGATTTCGGCACCAGTAGCGCGCTGCTCTGGCTCTCTTTCAATGCCGCAGCTTCTGCGACCGAGTAACAGCCGGTGACCTTAAACACCACCTCGGAGGGATTCTCAACCCCTTTGACGTCAGCTAGCGCGGCAGCCGGATAAAAATGTAGCGGCCACTGGTATTGTGCGGCCAGTTGTTGCAAACCTGCTTCATCGGCTTTGAGCTCAATACTCGCCAGTGCCGAAACACTCGCCAGACACAATCCATGCACCTCCAGACAATGACGGATCGCGGCTTCAATCACCGCGGCGGGCGTGTTGCGATCACAACCAATCCCCAGCACCAGTGAACGAGGATGCCAAATCACCGTACGATCAGCCCATGTCGGCTCGCGGCCCGCATCGGAACGATCACTAATCACAATGCGCCCTTGCCAATTTTGTGCACTTAAGGCACCTTCGAACTCGCTACACCACAGGTGCCGGGGCATCGGCTTATCAAATCCCCACCAACTCAGCTCACCGGCGTCCTGCTCAATCAATACAGGCTGCTCATTAACGACCGCCGCACTGACTGCCGTTATCGCCGCTTCGCTACTCGGATCCAGTTGCCAACCAAAAGGCGCGCCCAAAAGATCCACCGCCACCGTTTGGCTCACATCAGAAGCCGTCGTCACAACTGCCGTGGCTTTCAACACGTTAGCCACGCGCTGCGCCATCGCATTGGCCCCGCCCCGGTGACCACTTAATAACGGGATGACAAACTGGCCCTGCTCATCAATGCAAATCACGCCCGGGTCACGGCGCTTATCGTCAATTAGCGGTGCGATGGTTCGCGTTACAATCCCCGCCGCAAAGATACAAATATGCTGATCAAACTGATGAAACTGGCTCGTGATCAGATCGCCAATCGAACCTTCAAAAATCTGCGCCTGCAGGCAACAATCTCGTCCTCGCGCTGAGACAAACAGCTGCGCATAGGGCAGCGCTCGCGCCAATCGTTGTGCCTGCTCGGCCCCATGCTGGGTAATGGCGTAGATGGCAACTCTCATCCGCTCGCCCTGACTTTCCCGGCCAGAATACCGGCGCGGTGGCGTAACGAGAGTTGAATCGTCGAGAAATAAGGCAGCTGTTGCGGTGCCTGCGCCAAATCATGATAAATTTGCTGCGCCTGACAACTGGCATGACACACCAATGTGGCCGCATGCTCCAAGCCTAACCGCTGCAAGCGCTCTCGCAGCGCCGGCACCGAACGCCCTGCTTTCATCAATACGATAGTGTCGAAGGCCTTCATCAAACTTTCGAGATGTTCCAGACCGTACAGCGCGGGCACCACGCAAAAGCGCTCCTGCCCATCCCCTAGCGGAATTTGAGTTTGTGCCGCCACCGCATTGATCGAACTCACGCCCGGCACAATCGTCGCGTTAATCGCCGGTTCGATAAGATGAAGCTCCGCATGCAAATAGCCCCACGTCGAGAAAACACTCGGATCGCCTTCCGTTAAAAATGCCACTGATAATCCCTGTCGCAGCCACCCCGCAACCGTTGCAGCCGCATCATCCCAGGCCCGCTGGTTGGCTTCACTATGATGCGTCATCGGAAAGTATAAAAATTCCACTCGACCAGAAATCGGCTGCTCGGCCAGCGCAGCGGCAGCAATAGACCAGGCAAAGGAACTCTGGCTGCCCTGCGTTTTTTCAGGGACGGCAATCACATCCACCTGCGTTAAAATCCGCAGCGCCTTGAGCGTGAGCAGTTCCGGATCCCCCGGACCAACGCCCAGCGCATATAATGACCCCCATGCGGTTTCAGTCACGGCCCGCTCCTTGATCAATAGGTTGTTGAAAACAGAAAAGATGAATTGGATTTTCGCTCTGATAACGTTGGTAACTCGCGACCGGGACACTATGCGAACATTGCACCAGCTGCACACTGGCGGGCCAGATTTCGCGGCTGTATTGGTATAGTTCGGTGAGCGTCTCCAGAGTCACCGCCGAAACGACTAGCCGCCCCCCCGCTTTTAAACGCCGTCGGCACACCTCTAAAATGGCCCGCAGCTGACCGCGACTGCCCCCGATAAAAATGGCATCGGGTGCGGGCAATGCATCCAGCCCGGCAGGGGCTAACGCCTTCACGATCTGGACATTATCGGTGCTATGCGCCTGTGCATTGGCGAGAATATCATGCTGGCGCTCGGCGACACTTTCAATACAAAAAACGGAACCTCGATAACTCTGTTTGGCGGCTTCAATCGCTACCGAACCACTCCCGCCGCCGATATCCCAGCAGCAGCTATCCGGGTTCAACCGTAGCGCCGCTATGGCTAAGTGGCGCACCGGGGCCCGGGTGATCAGGCCGTTTAATCCGGGTCGCTTGCTAAACTGTTCATCACTGGCAAAGAGGCCTTGCCCGCCCCACAATTGAGCACGTTGGCGCTGCAAAATCACTAAACTCAGCGATGCGAACGGCTCACGAACGGTGGCTAATTCCGCTACGCTAAAGCGGCGAATCGATTCATTGGTCGCTGCTAAGTTTTCGCAGACGTGGATCTGCCAATGCGATTCGGAATAATCCAGCAGATGCTGCGCCAGTGCCTGAGGGTTCAACTGAGGATCGGTTAACACCGCCGCTAAATCCGTCTGTTGTAAACGGCTGGTAAGCGCCTCAAAGCTGCGGCCATGCACCGACATCATCAGGCAGCGATCCCACGGCAATGCTAACCGGGCACAAGCAAGTTGCACCGAGCTCAGCGCCGGAATAAAACGCAATTGCTCCGCCGCTCGCATCTGCGTTAAACGTCGCCCTAGGCCAAAAAAGAGCGGATCACCCGAGCACAATAGCGCGACCGGAGTCGACTCGGCCTGCTCGATCAGTGCCGCTAAAAATACATCGACCGGTCCATGAAGCGCCATCCGCCGCCCACTAAACTGAGGGAACCAGCTCAGCAAACGCTCACTACCAGCAAGTACCTGTGCGCTCATCACCGCATCGACCGCACGGCTGGATAAGCTCAAACAGCCATCCTCACCAACCCCAATCACGTGAAGCGGATAACTCATACACTTTGCCCCAGCAGTGCATGTAACGTCGCCACCACCAACGGACTGCCACCTTTGTAGCCCCGGCAACTGATAAATTCACATAAATGCTGAGCGCACAATGCTTGTTTGGATTCAGCGGCCTGCACGAAACCGACCGGCAGCCCAATCACCAGCGCCGGTTGAGCCCCTCTTTGCACCCACTCTAACAGTCGCAGCAATGCGGTCGGCGCATTGCCAATAGCGACAATGGCGCCATCCAACAGGCCTTGCTCGGCAGCATAATCCATCGCCGCAACGGCGCGAGTTGTATGTTGATGCGCCGCACGGGTGATTGTGGCATCCGATTGGATAAAACAGTGCAGGGTGTTTTGATAGATGTCGAGCCGTTTGCGATTGACCCCTGAGACAATCATGCTGACATCGCAGATAATCGAGGCACCACGGCGCAGCGCGGTAATGCCGGATTCAACGGCCTGCGGGCTAAATTCAAACAGCTCAGAAAATTCCAGATCGCCACTGGTATGAATGGCCCGGCGCACAATCGGCCATTGCAGCGCACTATAATGATGGCCGCCTCGCTCGGCGATCAAAGCATCGATCAGGGTAAACGACTGGCTCTCGATGGCTCGTCCGGCCTGAGTTTGTTGCGCCATCGCAGCTTTATTTTCAGTCATTGAATTTCCTTACTTTGCGCCAGACACCGACCACTAAAATCCACTAAATAGATATCGACCTGACAGGCATGACCGACATAACTGCGGCCATGCTCGGCCGCCGCATCGCAGATCTGCGCCAAATAGCGCTGACTCACATCTTCCGCCAAATCGCTCTGGCTCAATTCCAACAGGTGCCGACCGGTGTGTGCAGCTTGGACCTTGGCGGAAAAATCATTCAATCCCAGCTCTTCCGCCAGCAGAGCTAATGCCGCAAAATCAATGGCTTTACCACTGACATGGGTCATCATTTGCCCCGTCGCTAATTTACATAATTTGCCGATCATCGCGACCACCCGAACCCGTTGACACCCAAAATGCCGAGCAGCTCTAAGCCCCATGCCGACAAAATCCCCCGCCTGGATCACACTGCTACCGGTCAGATGGGTAAACAGCTGCCGGGCGGCTCGTTCGGTACGACTCCCGGTCGTCAGCACAACTTCCTGCCAACCGACAGCGCGGGCCACTTGCACACTCTGCTTGACCGAAGCGGCAAAAGCACACGTTGAATAGGGTCGCACCGTCCCGCGGGTTCCCAAAATCGAGATGCCCCCGATCAACCCTAACCGTTCACTAATGGTTTCTTTGGCGGCTTGTTCACCCCCGGGCACCCGGATCTCTAAACGCAATCCGCATCCATCCCCATATTCGGCCAGCAATTCACGAGCAATTTGCAGAATATGAGCACGCGGCACCGGATTAATCGCGGCTTCGCCTATCGGGAGTTCCAAACCGGGCAAGGTCACCGTTGCCACCCCTTCACCCCCCCGAAGATCGATGACGGGATGGTGAAACTCACCACTCGAAATGCGTGTGGCCAGACACTGGATCTCCAGACCATGAGTGCAATCAGGATCGTCACCGCCATCTTTCACGACCCCCGCCAATACCCCTTGCGAAGATAGCTCGACGCGAGCCAGTGCAAAACAGGCCGAATTCCCATTTGGCAACACGATCTCGCTGTGCGTTGGGCAAAGTCCGGTCAGTAGCCGATACACAGCAGCCCATGTCGCCGCAGCCGCACAAGCCCCCGTCGTCCAGCCCTGACGCAATGAATGGCGATCAAGGTCCATAAATTGTTCTTATAAAACAATTAAATAAAGTATCAATTTGAATAATAGAATCAGCTGTTCTAACTTTTTCACCGGTTCATTAGAACAGCTTGGGTCAGGCGGGAAGTTGATAGAAATCAACGAAAAGGTATATCAATAATCAATCAATTCAATCAGCTACGGTCTTCTAAAATGCGATCATAACCTCGCATACGATAATTCACTAACGAGACAAACCAGCAGAGCACCATTAAACCGATCACCACAAATCCGGCATTGCCTAAATTATCATTGAGAGTCTCAACCCAATGCCACAGCAAGCCATGCAGTGACAACTTATCAACCAGCAAGCCGAGCGCTTCCGCGCCACCAATAAATGCCGCGACCACCACCGAAGTGGCGGTAATGGTCAGGTTGTAATAGAGCTTACGAAGCGGCTTTTCAAACGCCCAACCATAAGCTTTGATCATGACAAGGTTATCTAACGAATCGATCAAGGCCATACCACTGGTAAACAGCGCCGGGAACACCATGATCGACCAGATCGACATCCCCTGAGAAGCTCCGGCGGCAGAAATACCCAACACCCCGATTTCGGTGGCGGTATCAAAACCTAAACCGAATAAAAAGCCAACCAAATACATCTGCCAGCTATGAGTAATCAGTTTAAATAATCGATGATAAATCCGGCTCATCAGACCACCAGCTATCATCTCATCCAGCCCGTGATCTTCAACAGTTCCGGTCGCTTTCACCTGATTGAAACGCCGCCACACCGAACAGAGAATATTAAAGTTAATCAGTGCGAGAACCAGTAAGAAAATAGCCGAAACACTGGTTCCTATCACCCCACCGACTTCGTGAAACCAACTGAAACGCTCAGAAAGATGACTGGTTGCCAGTGCGATGGCCAGCGACGCCAGGATCACAATCGTAGAATGACCTAGCGAGAAAAAAGCGCCCACGGCCACTGGCTTTTTATCTTGTTGCATCAGTTTACGCGTCACATTATCGATGGCCGCAATATGGTCGGCATCCACCGCATGCCGCAACCCATAACTCCAGGCGAGCAGCGCTGTTCCAATGAGTGCCGCATGGCCATAAAAAGCATGGAACGCCCATCCCCAGGCCACCAGATTGGCGATAAACAAGCCCCCAAGCATTAAAATGGCCCGCTTCTGAACCGGTGATCCCCAAAACTGCATAGCTTTCTCCTGTGATAAATCAAAGCTAAAGAACCGAACGACTGGCCGCAATCACCGCTTGCCCTAAAGCCAATGCGCCATCACCGGCCGGAAATTGATGTGGAATAAATAACTCAAAACCCGCCAAATGCTCACGAAAACGCTGGCGCATCAGGTCATTATTCATCACCCCACCATTTATCACAATAGAGCTAATATTGAATTTTTCTGCGGCTTTGCGAGCCAATAATGCAAAACCAGCAGCAAGTGCATCATGAAATAGCCAGGCTTTTTGCGCCGGGCGAGCATCACAGCTGAGCCACTGCTGCCAAAATGAGGCTAAATCCAGCTGCCACTGATCGTTATTTTGCTGAAGAGGGATATGCAGCCGCTGAGAGCAAGGTCCGGCCTGCATCGCTAATTGCTCCAGCAACATCGCGGCCTGCCCTTCAAACCCCAATTGTAATGGCGCAATATTCAGCGCTGTCGCGACAGCATCGAACAAGCGTCCGGTCGACGAGGCCAATGGTGATTGGATCCCCTGCTCCATGGCTCGAATCAGGGGTTTCGCGGGCATCGCTGCGATTTGCTGCGACCAAAAGTCCGACCAGCCCGGAACAAAAGCATGCCACTGCGCCAATAAATTGCGCCACGGCTGTTTAGCACACAGATCGCCACCGGGCAACGCCACCGGGGGAAGTCCGCCGACCCGCTGAAAAGTACGACTATCGGCAACCAGACATTCACCGCCCCACAACTGTTGGCCTTCTCCCCATCCCAGCCCATCCAGACACAGGCCGATCACCGGGCGATCCAAAGGCCAGCCGGATTCAGACAACGCGGCCACCACATGGGCATGGTGGTGATAGACTTCGCAAACCGGCATATCCAGTTGACGGGCCAATTGCTGACCGAACTGATGAGAAAAATAACCGGGATGGGCATCCACAACGATCTGTTCAACTTTAAACTGATAAAGACGCTGGTAATGCTGCAACGCCTGTTGCCATTGTTTTTGAATAGAAAGTTGCGCTAAATCCCCATAATGCGTACTCAGCACGACTTCACCTTGCCGAAGCAGGGCAAACGTATTTTTTAGATCGCCTCCCAGCGCCAGCGTATGCCGATGCGACTTCGGCAGCGAGACATTCACCGGCCGAGGCACATATCCCCGACTCCGGCGGATCACAAATGGCGGTTCGGCCAGCCGCCATACCGAATCATCAGCGCGGCTGACAATGTTTCGATTGTGCCCCAGCACGCCGTCCACCACACTGGCGAGCTGCTTAATAATCTGTTGATCGTCCAATGGCGGCGCTCTATGCGATACATTGGCGGAGGTCATCACCAGCGGCCGATCCAGATCATGCGCTAACAAATGTTGTAATGGATGCCCGGGATATAGCACACCGATTTCGTTGAGCCCGGGGGCAATAGAAGGCGCTAGCGGAGAATCAGCACGCAGCGGTGCCAGCACAATCGGGGTTGCGACATCACGCAATAGCTGTTCGGTGGATTCTACATATTCAGGCAGAACAATCTGTTCCAACCAGTGCCGATTCGGCAACATCACCGCCAGTGGCTTATCCGGGCGATGTTTACGCAGCCGCAGTTGCGTCACTGCGTTCTGATCCAAGGCATCGCAAACTAAGTGAAAACCACCCAGCCCTTTGACCGCGATGATCTGTCCCTGTGACAACTGCTTGACCGTCTGTTGCAATGCCGCTTCCCCCCAATACTCGGCATCGGCGGAAAACCAGTGCAACTGCGGGCCACACACCGGACAAGCATTGGGCTGAGCATGAAAACGCCGATCCGCCGGATCATGATATTCATGATCACAGTCCGAACACAGCGCAAAAGAGCCCATTGTCGTCAGCGCTCGCCGATAAGGCATGGCCTCAATCAGGGTAAAACGGGGACCACAATGGGTACAATTAATGAAGGGATAACGATAACGGGAATTATGCGGTGTAAACAGTTCATTCAGGCAGTCAGGACAAGTTGCCGCATCCGGGCTGATCTGAGTCTGCATGCTACTGTTAACATTATCCCGAATAGTAAACTGAGAAGGAGGATCAGGCCAGTCAAACGATTGAACATCAATCTGCTGGATCCGGGCCAACGGTGGTGCTTCTGAGCGCAAAGCCTCAATAAATGATGGCAGCGGGAGATCAGGGCCGATAATGCGAACCAGCACCCCTTCGCCATCATTACAAACATCTCCGACGCATGCAAAACGCTGGGCTAGCCGCCAGACAAAGGGGCGGAAGCCCACCCCTTGAATCGTTCCGCAGATCCGGATCGCAACGGCCTGATCCATAAGGTCAAACCTTATGCGTGAGCTTCTGCACCTTCAACCGCATCCCGCAGCCGCGCTTTCATTTCGCTGTAGATGGTTTCCGCATGATTTTCAGCCCAGTTTTGATCTTCAATCGCTGAGACATTAACCACACAGTATTTGGTTTCTGGTGTTTTAGAAATCGGGTCTAGGTTATCCTGAGTCAGTTCGTTACAAGCTCCGATCCACCACTGATAGGTCATATAAACTGCACCCTGGTTGATACGTTCGTTGTAGTTGGCTCGGGTAATCACTTTACCACGGCGAGAAGCAACCCAAACTAAGTCCTGATCGCCAATCCCCAGTTTTTTCGCATCCGCAGGATTCATTTGAACAAATCCAGGTTCATCTGCCAATGTTGTCAGTGCGGCGCAGTTCCCGGTCATTGACCGGCAAGAGTAGTGGCCGACTTCACGCACTGTACATAAAACCAAAGGATATTCTGCATCCGGTTTTTCAGCAGGTGCCCGCCAAGGCGTTGCAAACAACTGGCCTTTACCAGTAGGCGTTGCAAATTTAAAATCTTTGTACAGATAAGGTGTACCCGGGTCTTCTAAAGTCAAACAAGGCCACTGAACATGTCCCAATTCGCCCATTTTTTCATAAGTGGCGCCGTAGAACAGTGGGCACAATTCACGCAGTTCGTCCCAGATTTCCTGGTTGTTTTCATAGTGCATGGGGTAACCCATTTCAGTGGCGATCAATGAAATGATTTCCCAGTCACGTTTAACGTTGTACATCGGTTCAACAGCTTTTTCGAAGCGTTGGAAACCACGGTCGGCACAGGTAAAGACACCACCATGTTCGCCCCATGAAGTTGCGGGCAGGATCACATCCGCCTGTTCAGCGGTTTTCGTCATGAAGATATCCTGCACAATCAACAAGTCGAGCGCTTCAATCCCTTTACGAACCAAGCTCAAATCAGCTTCAGTTTGCAGCGGATCTTCACCCATGATGTAGTAAGCTTTCACTTTACCTTCCAGAGCCAGATGAGGCACCTGAGTAATATGAACGCCGACTTCTTTATCCATCTGTTCAGGATCGATTCCCCAAGCTTTCGCAAATTTTTCACGAACCGCAGCATCGGTCACTTTCTGATAGCCTGGGAACTGGTTAGGCAATACGCCCATATCACAGCCACCCTGTACGTTATTCTGGCCACGCACAGGAGCCACACCTACACCTTCACGACCCAAGTTACCTGTTAACTGAGCCAGTGTAGCCAAGCCTTTCACAACGTCGGTCCCCTGACCGAACTGAGTCACACCCATCCCCCACATGATAGTGGCTGTTGGTGCAGCGGCATAAGTACGCATCGCTTTACGGATCTGTTCAGCTCGTAGACCGGTGATCTCTTCAACTTTTTCAGGCGCGTAATCTTTAACGATATCCCACAGTTTATCGAAGCCTTCTGTATATTTAGCCACGAAGTCTTTATCGTAGAGATTTTCTTCGATCAATGTGTGGATGAAGGCATTCACCAATGCCATATTCGAACCGTTCCGCAGTGCCAGATGTTGATCGGCAATCCGAGCTGTTTCAATTTTACGAGGATCACACACAATGATTTTCGCGCCGTTTTCACGAGCTTTAATCACGCGGCGCGCCACGATAGGGTGGGAATCGGCACAGTTATAACCGAACACCAACAAACATTTTGAGTTTTCCAAATCTTCAATGGAGTTACTCATCGCGCCATTACCCAAGGTGGCCTGTAGACCTGCTACCGATGGACCATGACACACACGGGCACAACAATCGACGTTGTTAGAACCGATCACCGCACGGGCAAATTTCTGCATCACAAAGTTGGTTTCGTTACCGGTACCCCGTGATGAACCAGTACACATGATAGAGCGAGGACCAAACTCCGCTTTGATTTCGTTTAGGCGTTTAGCAACGAATTTAATCGCTTCATCCCAAGAAACCCCTTCCAAACGCCCGCCTTTTTCACGGCGGATCATCGGCTGAGTCAGACGAGGCGTCAGCAATTTAGTATCGTTCAAAAAATCCCAGCCATAATAGCCTTTCAGGCATAATTCACCCTGGTTAGTCGCCCCGTCAGCACCTTCGGCCCGAACAATTTTACCGTTCTCAACTACCAGTTTTAATTTACAGCCAGCCCCACAATAAGGACAAACAGTCGTTACTTTTTTCATTGTTCTCTACCCTGTAATTCTTTAAAGAAGCGACGCACTGGCATCGAGCGCTGCACGGCGGCGTTTTTCAGCATTCATCGCGGCTAAATCGTTGCGATCGATACATTTGAGTGCTTTAGTCGGACAAACACTCACACAAGCAGGACCTTCACTACGGTCATAACAAAGATCACATTTGTTCGCCTGTGCTTTTTCCACAATCACATTCACAGCAGCACCGGTATCCCGAACCACGGGGAAGGTCACAACTTCCATCGCACCGTAAGGGCAGGCAACCACGCATGTTTTACAACCGATGCAACGTTCCTGAAGAACGTGAATAATGCCGTTTTCACGACGGATGGCACCGTTAGGACAAACGTTGGCACATGGGGCATCTTCACATTGATGGCACTGTGTCGCAGTACTGACATTTTCACCTTTAATCACATGGATCCGAGGGGTGAAATTTTCGGCGGATAGAGACGTAACATCTCCATCCGTGCGGTGAGCTACGGCACAAGCCACCTCACAAGTTCTACAGCCGATACATTTGTTAGCATCAGCCAAAATAAAACGATTCATGAAACACTCCGATATTGTCTTAAGCGAATGAGAGCTGCTTTTTTTTATTTAAGATTCCCATACATAAATTAAGCCAACATTTTTTACCTTGTTTTTCATCAAGTTATATAATAAAAGTGACGATCAGAGCTTTTTCTGATGTCACTTTCATGTCATTTCGTCAAAAGTGTCGACGCTTTATTCAGGAAACTCGACCGGTTGCAGCAGCTCAAATTCATCGACTCGTTTCCCCTGTTGGAACCGTTGATGCAAAGTCTCAGCCGCCTGTTTCACCGCTTCGGTCATCGGATAACAAAAACCGACAATGTCCGGCTGCACCCCAACCAACACAATCTCACCCACCGCATCTTTGAGATCATCGATCAAAAAATTAAGTGGCATCGAATGGGTGCTCATCATCATCATCTCCCCGATCAGATCGGGATCGACGCGGCGAATTTCGCCCGGGTTTAGCCCCATTTCGGTGGCATCGACAATCACCAACTGCGAGGGTTGTAACTCTCGGATCCGGATGGTTTCGGTTTCCGGAGCACTGCCCCCATCCAGCACCAACCACGATTCCACGGGAGACTGGTTGCATAACTCGGCTAACAATGGGCCGACCCCATCATCTCCCATCATCGAATTACCGACACACAGCAAGACCTTGTTAGCTGTCATGTAATCGCCTCACAACTAGATGGATCGCAGGTTCTTCCTGGATCGTATTCAACATTTTCATCAGTTCATGTCGCCACAGCTTCCACTGGGACGGCATCGATTCCGGCAACTGGGCGAGAGCCTGCGCCAACATCACCACATGGGAGCGATCAATCACGATTTCGCCATATTTGGGGATCCCTTCCAGCTTACGCCGGGCTTCGGGGGCCTCGATCAGCGCAATCCACTGCAAATATTCCTCCAGAGGACAACTCATCACCGGCTCAAAGCAATCGACGACGCCCAGATGGTGACCGATCGCCAAACCGTAATACACCAGTTGCTGTGCTTCTGGTTTGGCGTCTTTCTCATCGACAAATTTGCGACTTAAGATAAAGAAGGTAACCGTTTCACTCATGCTCGTTTCTGCGCAGTTAGCTGTTCCAACTGGCCGATAATTTCAGCCAACCTCGGATCATTCTGTTCCACCAAGTAGCGATCAACGGCCTGTTTCGAGTTGGGTTCAACCAACAATTTCAGGTACTGATCGGCAATCTGATAGCCATAGCGATAACCCGCCAGTTCCCGGGCTTTACGTTCAATGGCAACTCGCAACTGAGGCGCAACCAGCGGATGACGCAGCCGCGCCGGTTGCTGATCTTGGGCGGATGGGTCACGGCGTTGAATTTTCTGTTCCAACAACCCTAATGCCATTGCAAACCCATAAAGGGTTGCTTCAGGGGTTGGAGGACAACCCGGAATATAAACATCAACCGGCACAATTTTATCGGTACCGCCCCAAACGCAATACAGATCGTGGAAAATTCCGCCGCTATTCCCGCAAGCGCCATAGGAGACCACAATTTTAGGATCCGGTGCTGATTCGTAAGAGCGAATCGCCGGAACTCGCATCGCCCGGGTCACGGCGCCGGTGTACAGTAAAATATCGGCATGACGAGGCGATGGAACCACTTTGACGCCAAAGCGTTCCGCATCAAAAATCGGGGTAATACTGGCAAAAATTTCAATTTCACAACCGTTACAGCCTCCGCAATCCACACGGTAAACATAAGCCGAACGACCGATTTTATTGAGCAGCGTCTGCTTCATTTTCGCTACAGACTCATCGATGCTAATCGGTACGGGTTGACCATTTGCATCGCGTGGGCCGATCAATGTTTCACTCATGATTGTTGCTCCCGTAACTGACGGCTTAACTGAATACGCTGAGACTGGGTAATATTCTGCTCACGTTTACATGAAGGGCAGGTACATAACTGTTGCTGTAAAGCGACTTCATCCTGATATTGTCCGGCCTGCATCAGCAGCGACTGGGCATATTGCAGCTCTTTTTGCACGGCAAATGGTTTGCCGCACACCACGCAATTCTGGATTGGAAAATCAGAACGCTGGTAAAGATCCTCTTTACTAAAGGCGGCCAGCTGCACCTGTGGCGTTAACTTAATCGCCGCCGTTGGGCACACTTCTTCACAGCGGCCACAAAAAATACACTGTCCTAAAAACAGCGACCATTGCTGCATCCCGGTTTTAAGATTGGTCGTAACCGTCAGCGCATTGGCCGGGCAGGCATTAATACAAGCCGCGCAACCAATACACTGCTCCGGATGATGTTCGGGTTTCCCTCGAAAATTTTTATCCAGATTCGGTGGCACCAACGGATCCTGGCCGGTCACCACCCCGGTTTTGACGGCCTTTTTCAAAAATTTCAACATAACAAGAGGCTCCTTGAGACTACTTCAGTGGTGAGTTGGTGCGTTCGATACCGTAACGTTCCACTTCTTTATAAGACACAGTGGTACTCTTACGTTTGTTCACATCAATAAAGGTGACACGGTCGGTGCATGAGTAACAAGGATCCAGACTCCCGATGATCAATGGCGCATCAGATACGGTGTTTCCTCGCAGCATGTAACGCAGTGTCGGCCAGTTGGCATAAGTGGCTGCCCGGCAACGCCAGCGATACAGTTTCTGGTTATCACCGGTCATACTCCAGTGCACATCATCCCCTCGCGGTGCTTCGGTAAAGCCCAGCGCAAATTTATGGGGCTGATAGGTGAATCCTTCCACGGCCAACGGTCCACCCGGCAGGTTATCCAACCCGTAATCAATCATATTCAGCGAGGTAAAGACTTCGTTGATCCGCACTTTTACCCGTGACAACACATCACAGTTCATTTCACTATGGATTTCCATCGGCAGCAGACCATAACCGACAAATTCATGGTCGAAACGCGCATCACGAGCATGACCGCTGGCCCGAACCATCGGTCCAACGTTACTAAAATCACGAGCGACTTGAGGATCAAGGCGACCAACCCCGACGGTACGCTGTTCAATATTGGGCGTACTCAACAGGACATCCACCAGATCCTGAACTTCTTGACGCATCTCCTGCGCCAGTTTGCGGGTAGCGATCATGTCATCTTTGAGCATATCGCGACGGATCCCACCAATCAGGTTCAGCCCATAGGTTTTACGAGCACCAGTTAAGATTTCAGCCATTTTCATCGATTTTTCACGGACCCGGAAAAATTGCATGAAGCCGGAATCAAATCCGGTAAAGTGGCAAGATAACCCTAAGTTCAACAGGTGACTGTGCAAGCGTTCCACTTCCAGCAAAATGGCCCGAATCATCTGCGCCCGAGCCGGAACTTTAATCCCCAGCGCATTCTCAACTGACGTGGTATACGCGGTACTGTGGGCGAACCCACAAATGCCGCACACCCGATCTGAAAGGAAGGTCACTTCGTTATAACCCATCCGGGTTTCAGCCAGTTTTTCCATGCCACGATGCACATAAAACAGTCGATAATCCGCATCGACAATCTGCTCACCATCGACAAACAAGCGGAAATGTCCCGGTTCATCCGAAGTCACATGCAGTGGGCCAATCGGCACCACCCGATTACTCTCATTACCGAGTTCATTATCAAACGAATAGGTTTCTCGATCCGTGGTCGGTGCCGGACGCTGCCGATAATCCATGCTGTCTTTGCGCAGCGGAAACAGATCGTCCGGCCAGTCATCCGGCAGTACCAAACGCCGTTCATCTGGCAGACCAATCGCCCGCAATCCATACATGTCGTACAGTTCCCGTTCGCCCCAAACCGCAGCCGGGACTTTCGGGGTCACCGATGGAAATTCAGGAACGGTCGGATTCACCAGTGCGCGAACAACCACCCAACATTTTTCACCTTTTTCCATCGATAACACATAGTAAATCGCATAGTGGCCGTTCAGTTTGCGCTCGTCATTACCGAATAAAACTGAGAGCCATCCACCTTGCTGGTAGTAAAGATATTCCACCACATCAGGGAGCGAATTTAGTTTGACCGTCATCGTCAATTGATCATCGGTTTGCCATTCCTGTTCCAGAATCGCGGCTGGAAACTGGTCGTGGACAGCAGCGACATAACAAGCGCCCCGCTGGTCTGAATGAGTCACGGCAGATGGATTAGTCACGATAATGCTCCTGATGAGAAGAAGTTACAGATAAAGATACAGATTGGGTGGTCGCCGGAACGGTCACTTGAGCCGTAGGGAGCCATGATTGCATCGATAATGGCTGTTGCAGGGCCAGACCATCAGATTGAGTCACAACCTCACTGGCACCGACTAACAAACGGCCCACCGAACCCGGAATATGCGTGCCCATGATCACCATCATCACCAATAAAACCGCCATCGGCACCGTGGTTAACCAGCCCAGCTCGCCACGAGCCACATTTTCGGGCGCTTTTCCCAGCACCGACAGTACGATCATCCGCACCAATCCAGCCAGAACCACGGTTAAGAAGGCCAACAAAATTAAGATTAAAATCCAGTGGCCACTGTGGATCCCCGCAGTCACGGTCATCATTTCACTTAAGAACACGTTAAATGGAGGAACCCCACCCAACGCCAGCGCACCACCGGCCAGCAGAGCCCCGGTAAACGGCGTCACCCGCAAAATGCCTTTGACCACAGTCATATCGCGGCTGCCGAATTTCAACAGCACGTTCCCGGAGCCACAGAACAATAAGGTTTTGGCCAGTGAATGGTTGAGGGTATGCAACATCGCCGCAAAGACCCCAATCGGGCCACCCAGACCCAGAGCAAATGCAATCAGACCCATGTTTTCCATACTGGAATAAGCCAGCAGCCGTTTCATATCGCGCTGCACTAAAATTAAGAATGCCGCGACCCCAACGGATAACAACCCAAAGATCATCAGCAGCAGATGCGGGAACTGCGGTCCAATGGCACCACTAATCAACGTGCTATAACGGATGATCACCAGTAAGGCACAGTTCAGCAGCACCGCAGAGAGCAGCGCACTGGTCGGGCTGGCCGCTTCACTATGCGCATCTGGTAACCAGGCATGCATCGGAAACAGACCGGTTTTGGTCCCAAAGCCAATTAAAATGAAGATGAAAGCCAAGTGCATCAACGTGCCATCCAGCAAGTTAGTGTGATGCATAACTTCGGTCCAGAAAATAGCCTGGCTCGGATCGCTCATCACACTGGCGGCATTCGAATACACCAGAATCGTGCCGTACAGACCAAAGGCAACTCCGACGGTACAAATGATGATGTACTTCCAGGCCGCTTCCAGCGAAGAGCGTTTGCCATAAATGCCCACCAGAAAAGCTGAACTTAAGGTGGTAGCTTCAATTGCGGCCCACATCAGGATCAGGTTATTCGTGGTGATCACCAGCAACATGGTGAATAAAAACAGATGGAAAAACCCGTAGTAATTACAGACTCGGGAATCACTGATTTCCCCATGCGCCAATTCATGACGCATATAACCGATAGAGTGCACTCCGGTCAAAACACCGACAATGGCCAGAATGGCTAAAAATAGCGCAGCCAGACTATCCAAATGCAACCACTGATGCGCGGCTAATAACTCACCCTGACTCGACATCCGAGCGATGATTTGCCAACTGGCAATCGCCAGTACCACCATACCAATGATATGGATCAGCGTTGCCACCCGGCTTTTTCCCGTTCCCATAAACCGAACCAGAAACGCCAGAATGGCGGCTACCAATGGGGTAGCCAACAGCAGAATAAATAAATTCAAAGTTGCCATGTTGATTACCCTTTCAAAGAGAGAAGTTGACGAACATCCAAGGTGCCCAACTGACGATAGATGCTGCGCGCCAACACCGACATGATGATGACGGCGAAGATCGAATCGGTCGCAATACCGATTTCAACCAGCTCCGGCGCATTATGTGCCAACAGCGCTAACGTCAGATGTGAGCCGTTTTCCATCAGGCAGTAACCAAATACCTGTTTGAGGATATTGCGCTGGCTGACGATACATAACAGGCCGATGAAGAAATGCCCCATCGAGACCGCCAGTACCGGTTGCAGATCGCCGATCAGTGGCAGTTGCACCGGTTTCACCGCAAAATAGCTCACCAGTACGATGATGACCGCAATCAAGACCAGTGAAGCACTGCCGATCACACCGCGATCTGCCGCCGGATCGGAGAGCTTGCGAAACGCAAATCCCAAAATAAGCGGCACCAGAACCACTTTAGTGATGAACGCACTGATCGCCCAGCTGTATAGCTCATGAGAGCCGAAGTGATGACCCAGAGCCACAAAGGTCAACACCAGTACCAAAGACTGCAACGCATATAGCAGCGTCGCGGTCACCGGCTTCCTGACGATGACCACCAACATCGAGGTGATAATCAGCAAGCCTGCCAAATTATTAACAAGAAGAGATCCAGTCATGTTCTTTCCCTATTTCAGCCAGAGCGAAGCAATCACGCTCGAACAGAGTGACATCACAATCAAAATCACTACCACGATATTCATCGAAGCAGGCACCTTGCTTGCGCCAGCGATCTCGGCCGAAGGTTCACCCGGAACGGTGCGGCCGAACCAGTACAGGAACCAAGCGAAGGTCGCAACCGACTCGATCAGCACAATCACCATCAGCGGTGTCATCCACATATGTTCCCGAGACAGCGCAAAACCAGCGGCAAATAACGGGAATTTACTGAAGAAGCCATTAAATGGAGGCACCCCGGAAATCGCCAGTGCCGCGACACAGAACCCCACCCCCAACAACGGTAGATGACGCATCATCCCCCGCAACTTCGGCAACATTCGGGTACCGCAGCTAAAGCTCAACGCACCGGCGACTAAGAAGAACAAGCTTTTCGCGTACGCATGGTTGAAGATGTAAGCAATCCCGGCATCAAACGCCATATGCGATCCGAAAATCGACAGCGACAATGCCAGAAAGATATAAGACAGCTGGGTAATGGTTGAATAGGCCAACAACCGTTTCATATCTTTTTGAGGCAGATACATCATGAAGCCATAGATCAGGGTAATCATCGCCATGACAATCCCCAGCACCCCGATCGAGTGCGGCACATCCCCGGCCGACATAATGGCGCGGGCAAAGATATACACCCCAACTTTCACCATCGATGCTGCGTGCAAATAAGCACTCACCGGAGTCGGCGCTTCCATCGCATCCGGCAGCCACATATGCAGGGGCAACTGTGCGGATTTACCCCAAGCAGCAAATAAGATCCCGCAGAACACAATCACTTTGCTGGTCGAATCGAGCTGCGCTAAAGCACTGAGTTCAAACGTGCCGGTTTTCGCAAACAACCATGCCGCCGCAAAATACAAACCGACCGAAGCCACATGGGTCACCAGCAAGGCTTTCAGTGCACTACGCAGTGATTTTTCACTCTGGTAATAACCGATTAAGCCCCATGAACAAGCCCCGGTGATCTCGAAGAATAAGAGCTGCCCCAGAATCGTCGACGACAAGGTTAACCCGGCCATCGCCCCGATAAAGATCAGCAAGAAAGCATAGTAACGATTATCCCCTAACTGAGGATGTTCTTTATTCCCCAGCCCCATATAGCCACAAGAATAAAGGCTCACCAACAGCCCTAATGAAACCACGGCAAAGCCAATCAACAAGCTGACCCGATCCATGATGAAGCCAAAAATCTGGGTATGGCCTAGCTGATAAATGGTAAAGACGACATCCGTCTTCCCACTTTCATAATAAGAATAGGCCAGAGAGGCCATGCCCAACGTGGCCAGCAGAGCGAATAAAACGCTCAATCCCTTCGCCCAGCGTTGAGGAAAACATGCGATCAATAGTGCGCCTAAAAACGGCAGCAATAAGGTCGCAAGAGCAATAGTTTCCATAATGGAGGCTGACTCCTTATAAACCAGTCAAATAGAAAACGAACGCCAGCGCAGCAACGCCAAAGCCCAGCCAAGTGGTGCGCCCGGTTAATAAAAACCGTCCCCGAGCGAAACTGTTTTCAACCAGCGCCGCCAAAACAAACACCACCAGCAATTTGACCAGTAGCGCCACGAACCCAATCAAGAGTGCGCCCAGAGAAAAGCTGGCCGCTTTGCCTACCGGAATAAACACCGACAGGAACAACGAAACGACGACCACCTGTTTTAAGCTGATCCCCCATTTCACCATGGCCAACCCCGCACCGGAGTATTCGGTCAACGGACCTTCCTGAAGTTCTTGTTCAGCTTCAGCGACATCAAACGGAAGTTTGCCCATCTCGATAAAGATCACGAAAGCGCAGGCGATCAAAGCCAGCCCGGTCGCCACCGGTTTAGCCCAATGGCCCGATGCTAAAGTCGAGCTGATATTGCCGATATTGGTCGAGTCGGCAATCAGCGCCACCACCAGCAACGATAAGATCAAGGTCGGCTCAACCAACACGCCCAACGTCAGCTCGCGGCTGGCACCGATGCCGGCAAAGGTACTGCCTGAATCGAGCCCAGCTAGCGAAAAGAAGAAGCGATAGACCGCAAACAGATAAATCAGCGTGATAATGTCGCCCCCGGCACCAAACGGAGAGACGTCGGTGAACATCGGTAGTGTCATTGCCACCACCAGCATGGTGCCCATCAAAACCCAAGGCATGATGCGGAAAATCCCGCCACTGCTTTCAGGGGCCAGTTCCTGACGATGAAATAATTTCCACAGATCCCGGTATTCCTGAAGAATGCCCGGTCCCTGACGGGAGTGCATTTTGGCGCGCATCACCCGGGAAATTCCGCTGTATAACGGCGACAAAGCCATCAGCAAAATCGCTTGGATCAGCGCACAAGCACCAAGAGTCAATAAGGATGTTTGAGTCATAATTGAGATTCCTTATGCCATTGTGGCAGCCAGTAGAATGACCAACGCGGCCACGACATACAGGCAATATGCTCGGAAATCACCGAACTGGATCCATTGCACCATGCGACTAAAACGCACCACCGCCCGAACAATCGGCAACACAATGTATTCATCCCACACCGGCTCGACCGCCGCCGCGCCTCGGGTTGACCAGTTCAGACAACGCTGAAGTACCGGGGCTGGATCCAACGTCTGACGCATCTGATACAACGGTTTGAACATCACCCGCAGCGGCTGAGTAAAGCTCCCGGCCGACATAGCCATCGGAGCTTCATATCCATAGCCACAAGCCCAAGGTTCTGTTTTACGTTGAAAACGCAGCCGATTTGATTTCAGGGCGCCATACACGAGCAATGGCAAAATAGGCAGTGCCAACAATAAGATGAAAATCAGTGGTGTGTTTAAACGAGTCTGCGCCATGGATCCGGGGAAGACTTCGGCACTCTGACTGACCACCGGAGCCACCGTATGGGTTAACGAGGCTGCGATTTGATTCATCACGGGTGCAATCCAACTGGCCCCTAAACCTAAGATCACGCAGCAGATAGCCAGCAGCCCCATCGCGATAGTCATCGAAGCCGGGACTTCACGGGCATTCGCAGCGGCTTCGCTGCGCGGTGCGCCGCAAAAACTCACGCCATAGACTTTCACAAAACACATTGCGGCCAGCGCACCGGTAATCGCCAACATCACAATTCCGATAGGGCCGGCGATTTGCAGGAAGAAATTACCGTCATGACTTAACGTAAATAAGGATTGGTAAGTGAACCATTCGCTGACAAAACCGTTCAGCGGTGGCAGGGCCGAAATTGCCATACATCCAATCAGGAAAGCCAGCGCAGTTCGAGGCATTAATTTGGCCAATCCACCCATTTTTTCCATATCTTTAGTGCCCAGCCGGTAAATCACCGAACCAGCCCCTAAGAACAACAACCCTTTAAACACGGCATGGTTGATCAAATGGTACAATCCGCCCAGCAGCCCCAGCGCTGCCAGCAGCGGATGGTGCGTCGCGATACCGATCATCCCGACACCGACACCCATTAAAATAATGCCGATATTTTCAACGGTGTGATAAGCCAGCAGCCGTTTGATATCGTGTTCAGCCAGCGCATACAGCACCCCCAGTACCGATGAAACGGCACCAAAGGCCAACACCACAACTCCCCACCAAACTTCACTAGCACCTAACAAATCGATACCGACTTTAATGATCCCGAAGACCCCAATCTTCACCATCACCCCAGACATCAGAGCCGATGCATGAGAAGGCGCCGCCGGGTGAGCACGAGGAAGCCAGCCATGTAATGGCAACATCCCCGCTTTGGCCCCGAAGCCAAAAAAAGCCAGCAAGAACACTGCAGAAGCCTGTGGCGTAGACAGCTGAGCATTGCGAAAATCGGCAAAATCAAGGCTGGTACTATGGCGATACAACAGGAAGAAAGCGATCATAATCAGCACGGAACCAGCATGGGCAATAAAGAAATACAACAGCCCGGCATTCACCGCTTCTTTATTCTGTTCGGAAATGACCAAGAAGTAAGAGGTCAACGACATCGCTTCAAACAGCACGATAAAGTAGAACGCATTATCGACCACGACCAGAGCAATCATCGACGCGATAAACAGATTCATAAAGAATCCCATCGCCCAAGCGCCTTTCCCCCGATATTCCTGAAGATAAGAAAGCGAATAAATCGAGCTGACGACGACCAACAGTGAAATCACCAGCACCATAAAGGCCGCCAGCATATCCAGACGAATCGTTAAATGCGCGAAATCAGAAAAAGGCCCGGCAAACGTTGCGGTCAGAGCGGTATTGTGAGCCAGCACTTGTACAGCCGCAACCAGACCGAAACATCCACCGATGGCGGATAACCAGCCACTGAGCTGAATCGCGATAGTTTCACGACGCGCGAAACAAAGGCTAAGGAGTGCTCCAACCATATATAATGTAAGCGACCACTCTAACCATGATAGTGGAGTCATCATAGATCTTGCTCCCGTTTCGAAGGGCGAGGCGATTTAGAAAGAGAGACACCGGTCGAATCGCTTCGATGCAAAGGCTCACCAAAAGGATGCCAGTCATCAGGCATCGGTAATGCCGACTGACGACGTTTACGTTGATTCGACTGTGTGATCGCTTCGTCGCTCACTTCAATAATGGCGCCAGTCGGACAGGTCTCAATACAAGCCGGACCTTCTTCACGGAAACTACACAAGTCACATTTCACGGCAACCGCACGCACGCCAGCCACCCAGTCCAACAACGGGCTCACTGGCCGTGGTGCTCTCGGAGCCCGGGGAGCTAACCGGGTATTCACATCAGCAGGCGCATCAAGTGGTTTAGAACCACTCATGGTGATCGCGCCAAAAGGACAAGCAATGGCACATAACTTACAGCTCACACACAGGCTTTCATTCAGCACAATTGCTCCATCCTTGTGACTGATGGCACCGACCGGACAGACCGTGGCACACGGTGCATCTTCACACTGATGGCACATTTGCGGCGCTGATTCGTTCGCACTGCGCATCACAACCAGTCGGGGCTCACTTTGTAAGCCCTGCTGTTGATGCGTTTGCGAACACGCCGCCATGCAAGTGTTGCAGCCGATGCATAAGCTGGGATCGGCAATGACAAAACGGTTCATACTCTCTCTCTAAGCACATCCTCATCTTAAAATTCCGGTTCGTCACTTTTGACGAAATCGCCTAGCGTAGACACTTTTGTCGACACCTCGAACCAACCGTAAATAATGTAAGATGATTTCCCTAATCGCGGGGGATTACGCCGTTTCTACAGGACAATCGTTCAGAAAAAACGCCTGTAAACAACGTGCACCCTTTCATCGTTTGAAGGGCCAATACGAGTTCGAATCGGCCAAGCAGCCATTTAAGAGCATTTTTCGCACCAACGTCACAAAATTTATTTTTATAGTTTAAAATCAATATG
The DNA here is from genome assembly GCF_046054165.1 of Celerinatantimonas marina. Lineage (NCBI taxonomy): Bacteria > Pseudomonadati > Pseudomonadota > Gammaproteobacteria > Celerinatantimonadaceae > Celerinatantimonas > Celerinatantimonas marina. The sequence goes on from NZ_JBFNXK010000006.1 coordinate 183,792, forward strand.
TTATATGTTTAAAAATTCATTTTAAGAACATCTTTTAACCCCGTCCGTCGACAGTCGCTTTATTCTTTTTAAAGCAATGCCAACCGCTGGCATTGCTTTTGCTATGGATCCACTCAGCACCTTTATCATGGCATTTAGCATGCACGAAATTACCTTATGTCAGAGAACACTTGAAACCATTGCAGCAACCGCCGAAGCCAATGGTGCACGGCAGGTTACGGACGTCTGGGTCCGGGTCGGCGCATTTTCCTGCGTTGAACCTTCAGCCATGGAGTTTTGTTTTGAACTGGTCTGCCGCGAAACCATCGCTGAAGGGTGTAAACTACATCTGGAAGTTCAGTCTGCGGAATGCTTTTGCCATCACTGCCATCAGTCAATCCAGCTACTATCCAGTAAAGTCAAAGTCTGCCCCAACTGTGGCAGCCACGATCTCAAGATCGATGCCGACGACGGACTCACCATCCAGCGGATTGAAGTGATTTAAATCAGACGAAATGTCTTAAGGAATAACTATGTGTAGTACTTGTGGTTGCAGCGAAGGCGATGTCACTATCACCCCCACTCATGAATCGAATCATGATCATGACCACACTCATGATCACCAGCATCCTCATGCCGAACATGAACATGAGCACGCTCATTCGCACAATCATCACCACGACGAACAAGCGGCCTCCACAATTATCGTTCATCATCATTATTACCATCAGGGCGATGTGCATCACCATATTCACTATCATGTGGAAGGCAATATTCATGACCAGCCGGAGAGACTCACCACGCAACCCGCTCAGCCGGTAAAACGCAGCATCTCCATTGAAGAAGACGTGCTGGCCAAAAACAATCATATTGCCGCGCATAACCGAGAACATTTTGCAGCGCTTGATCTGGCTGTACTCAATTTTGTATCTAGCCCAGGTTCGGGTAAAACCACCCTGCTTTGCGAAACACTGAAACGATTTTTACCCTTGCATCCCTGCGCGGTCATTGAAGGTGATCAGCAGACGCAAAACGATGCCAACCGTATCGATAAAACCGGAGCACAGGCGATTCAAATCAATACCGGCAAAGGCTGCCATCTGGATGCGCAGATGGTTCACGATGCCCTGCATCAGCTGGAAACGCCCGAACACAGCTACTTGTTTATTGAAAACGTCGGTAATCTGGTCTGCCCGGCTAGTTTTGATCTAGGTGAAAAACATAAAGTAGCCGTTTTGTCGGTCACCGAAGGGGAAGACAAACCGCTGAAATATCCGCATATGTTTGCTGCCGCCTCACTACTGCTGATCAATAAAATCGACTTGCTCGAATACGTCGATTTTGATCTGGCGCGCTGCATGCAATACGCCCATCAGGTGAATCCGGAACTGACCATTATTCCGGTTAGTGCCACCACTGGGGCCGGGATGGATGAATGGCTCACCTGGCTGGAAGCTCAATTATGTGCATAGGAACTCCGGCTCAAATTATCGCCATTGACGATCCAAGCAACCAACTGGCCAAAGCCCAGATCGGGGGCGTTACCCGTGAGATCGACTTAAGCCTTGTCGGTGCACTCGATGAACAAGGGCAGCCCCGCATCGGCCAGTGGGTTCTGGTGCATGTCGGTTTTGCCATGAGTTTAATTGACGCCGACGAAGCCGCTCGAACCCTACAAGCGCTCACCGAAATGGGCGAAGTCGAACCCGATGTCGTCGCATTTTTGCAAGCCGGGGGAGGTTCCCGTGAAGTTTGTTGATGAATTTCGCCAACAACAACCGGTTCAGGAACTGATTAGCGCCATCCACCACGACATGGCGGGTAGCCAATTTACCGCGCAAAAACCACTGCAGATCATGGAGGTCTGCGGCGGACACACCCATGCCATTTTCCGGTTTGGTCTGGATAAACTGCTGCCGGAAAGCATCGATTTCATTCACGGGCCGGGTTGTCCAGTCTGTGTACTCCCGACCGGCCGTATCGACAGCTGTATCGAGATCGCCAAGCATCCCGAAGTTATTTTCTTAACCTTTGGTGATGCGATGCGAGTTCCCGGTTCGCACGGTTCGTTTCTGGATGCCCGCCGGGAAGGAGCCGACATCCGTATGATCTACTCCCCATTGGATGCCCTGAAGATTGCTCAAGAAAACCCGGATCGTAAAGTCGTCTTTTTTGCATTAGGCTTCGAAACCACCATGCCCGCCAGTGCCATGCTGTTTATTCGCGCCAAAGCGATGCAACTTTCCAATCTCTATGGCTTCTGCCAGCATATCGTTGTCGTACCCACGTTAGATGAGCTGCTACGAGCCCCGGATAACCAAATTGATGCTCTGCTCGGACCGGGCCATGTCAGCATGGTAATCGGCACCCAACCTTATGAAGCCCTCTGCCAACAATACCACCGGCCGTTGGTCGTCAGCGGTTTCGAACCGGTCGATATGCTGCAAAGCGTCCTGATGATTGTCCGCCAGATCAAACAAGGGCAAGCTAAAGTTGAAAACCAATATGCCCGGGTCGTGCGCGATGCTGGAAATCCGCAGGCGCAGGCCGTGATTCAGGAAGTCTTCACACTGCGTGAGCGCAGCGAATGGCGGGGGCTGGGCGAAATCGCCTACTCCGGGATGCAGTTTAGCGAGGCTTTCGCCGAATTTGATGCCGAACGCCATTTTAAGCCTCATAATTATCACCCGCAGGAACGCCCGCAGGCCCGCTGCAGTGATGTTTTAATCGGCCGTTGCAAACCGCAACATTGTCCATTATTTGGCCGTGAATGTACGCCTCAAGCTCCCGTCGGAGCGTTAATGGTTTCATCTGAAGGGGCTTGTGCCGCCTGTTATCAATATCGTCGGGTCTAAGATCAGCTGACTCTAAGGAATTTAAATGGCTTCTAAAATCATTACTCTGGCTCACGGCAGCGGCGGGCAGGCTATGCAGGATCTCATCCAGCAACTAATGGTGCGTTATTTTAATAATGCCTATTTGGCTCAAGCCGAAGATCAGGCCCGGATCCCGTTAGCACAATTCACCGCCGCGGGTCACACCTTAGCCATGACCACCGATAGTTTTGTGATCGACCCCATTGAATTTCCAGGGGGAAACATCGGGAAGTTAGCGATTTGCGGCACCGCCAATGATTTGGCCGTCGGGGGAGCTAAGCCCCGGTTTCTGACCTGTAGTCTGATTCTGGAAGAAGGACTACCTTTCGACACGTTGGAGCGGATCATCCAGAGCATGGCCGACACGGCCAATGCCGCCGGGATCCAGATCGTCACCGGCGATACCAAAGTGGTCGGTCGCGGCAGTGCTGATAAAATCTTTATCAATACTGCGGGTGTAGCCACGATTGACGCTCGCAGCGACTGGGGGATGCATCACATCCAAATCGGCGATCAGATCATCGTCACCGGAACCCTCGGCGATCATGGTGCAGCCATTCTCAATGCCCGGGAACAACTGGGATTAGAATCCGATCTGCAAAGCGATTGCGCCGTACTTTGGCCACTGGTCGAACCACTGCTCAACATCGAAGGGATCCGCTGTCTGCGCGATGCCACCCGAGGCGGCGTCAATGCAGTAATGCATGAGTATGCGCATGCCAGCGGCTATGGCATGCAGCTGTTTGAACACCAGCTCCCACTTTCAGAACCCGTTCGGGGCATGTGTGAATTATTGGGCTTGGATCCGCTGAATTTAGCCAACGAAGGCAAACTCATCATCGTCACCTCCGCCCAAAGTAGTGAAGTGGTCCTTAACGCGCTGCATGGAACGCCTCTGGGACAACAGGCTGCCATCATTGGCCAGGTGACAGAACGTACCGGCGTCACATTAACCGGTGAATACGGGATCGAGCGAGAACTCACCTTGCCACATTTTGAACAATTACCTCGTATTTGTTGATCCAGTCGCAAGTCAATAAAATTTATTATCCTTACAATTTAAAATAATTCGTGGCCTCACGGACACATGGATGTGTTGCGCAGCCACCGGGATATATTGACTCGTGCTTGATTAAAATTTGAAAATCTAAAATCAGCCGAGATCAACAGCCCCTAAAAACAGGTTCGATCGTCTGATGTTTTGTTAATCATTCAGCTAAGAGATTATTATGCCAAACCGATTTCAGCATCTCAGTGAGCAACGCAGCTGCCTGACGCTCACCCATCAACTGCTCGATCAGCCAAGTATTGAAGGTGTCTTAGCCTGCTTAAATCAACACGCTCAGACGCTGGAGATGCCCTATCGGATCTTACTGGTTCTGCATCGTCCTAATGGGGAATTATGCTGTTATCGCCAGAGTGACGACGAAACGTGTCGCATTGAAAAAAATCAGGAACTGCTCGAAAATGGTCCGTTCCGCCTGATTCAAACCACCCAGAGTCCGCTGACACTGACCCAAAGTGATTTTAAACGCCGTTATCAGCAATTATCGGAACGGCTGAGTGCCCCTTTTTCTCACTATATCGGGTTACCCATTCTCAACCACCAGCGACTGTTGGGTATTTGTGAAGTGCTGCGTCACGATAACGCGCCTTTCTCAGCGGATGAAACCGCCTATCTGGAACTCATCTGTGAATCACTCGGGATCGCACTGGAACATTTGCAAGCCCGAACCGCACTGCGGTATGAGCAGGACCAACTCTGTGAAGAGCGCGATGATTTTCATGTGCTGGTCAATGTCACCAATGCGGTACTGGCCCAGCTGGATTTAGAAGATGTGATCGATCGAATCGCTCAGGAGATCCACCGTTATTTCAGCATTAGCGCCGTCAGTATCGTGCTCCCTGATAAAAACGACGATTACCTGAATCTGTATCATCGTAACTTTGCCAAAGGAACATCCAATAAAATCACCCATCAGCACATTCTGGCCCGCCAAAGTCTCTGCAGTCGGGTGCTTCAAAGCGGAAAATGCGAACAGATCGAACTAGCAGCCCATGATCCGATGGCCAAAGGAGAAGCGCTCATTTTTGGCCAGTGGCCTCAGGAAACGCACACGATTCATCTGCTCCCCCTCACCTTTGCCGGGAAAGTCCGGGGCGTTCTGAAACTAGCTCAGGCTGAAAATGACAGTTTTAGCAGCGGCCACCAGCACCTTCTGGAACAGATTGCCGAACGTACCGCTATCGCGGTCGATAATGCCCGGGCGTATCATGAAATAAACCGGCTCAAAGATAACCTGATGCATGAGAACCGTTATCTCAGCCAGCAGGTACAAACGCTCAGTCATAGCCAGTTTGATGAAATTATCGGTCGCAGCGCATCGATTACCGATGTGCTCCAGCAGATCGAAATCGTCGCCAATACCAACTGTAGCGTCCTGTTACTGGGCGAAACCGGCACCGGGAAAGAACTGTTCGCCCGCGCCATTCACCGTTTGAGTCCTCGCTCTAACAAGCAAATGATCAAAATGAACTGTGCGGCTATGCCCGCCGGGCTCCTCGAAAGTGATCTGTTCGGCCATGAAAAAGGCGCTTTTACCGGTGCCTCCAAAGATCGAGAAGGCCGCTTTGAACTAGCCCATAAAAGCAGTTTGTTTCTGGATGAAGTCGGCGACATGCCGCTGGAATTACAGCCCAAATTATTGCGTGTACTTCAGGAACAGGAATTTGAGCGGGTCGGGGGCAGCAAACTCATTAAAGTCGATGTCCGGCTCATCGCCGCCACCAACCGCGATCTGAAGCAAATGGTTGAGGATAAAGAGTTCCGTAGCGATCTGTTTTACCGGCTGAATGTCTTCCCGATCCGCTTGCCGCCACTACGCGAGCGCGTGGAAGATATCCCGAGTCTGGTCAAATTTTTCGTATTCCGAGCCTGCCAGCAACTGGGGCGTTCTATCGATAGTATTCCAGCCTCGGTGATCCAATCGCTACAAACGATGCCGTGGCCCGGGAACGTTCGGGAGTTACAAAACGTCATCGAACGAGCTGTATTACTTTCTCGGGATGGCGTACTACAGTTACCTCCCGAACTCGGTGGACACACCTTTATCCCGGCTCAGGAACCTATTTTAGATCTCAAACCTCATCATGATTCAGCCGATGAGTATCAGCGCATTGTGCAGGTGCTACAAGAAACCAACGGTATTGTCGCCGGACCCAGAGGCGCTGCGCAAAAATTAGGACTGAAACGCACCACATTGTTATCGCGCATGAAACGACTCGGTATCGATAAAAACGCGGTATTAATGAATATTGATGAAGCGTAGATGCTCTATCATGTTTAACGCCGCACTCGCCTGCGGCTTGCCCCCCTTCATTCTAAGTTGCTATCTGGCCATTGTTGCAACATCGGCCGATGCCGTCGTCAAAGGTGATCCAGCCATTCAGGCGATGGCGCCGCAATACCCCAATCATGACTCGCAGCCCGCCGGAACACTTCGAGCCAGTGTTCCGGCTGTTTTAGCCTCTTAAACACCTGCGTTGTCTGTTTCGCGATAGGGATTGTCCAAGGCGAAGAAGATCCACCACCCGAGTGGGTTTTACACTGGATCAAACTCAAACAACAAGGTGTGACATGATCGCCCATCCCGAAACCAAATATAAACCGGCGGATATCATTGCCAATCCGGATCGCCGTTGGCCTGATAACCGATTAACCCAAGCGCCACGCTGGTGTTCAACCGATCTACGCGATGGGAATCAGGCTTTGGCCGCCCCCATGGACCATCAGCGAAAGCTCGCTTATTTTGAGCATCTGGTGCAATGCGGATTTAAAGAAATTGAGGTCGCTTTTCCATCAGCATCAGACACCGAATATCAGTTTATTCGTCAGTTGATTGAAGAACAGCGAGTGCCGGAGGATGTCTGGTTACAAGTGATCACCCAGTCGCGTGCTGAATTGATCGATAAAACCGTCGCGTCACTGCAGGGGGCGAAGAAAGCGATTGTGCATATTTATAATGCAACGGCTCCGCGCTTTCGTGAGATCGTCTTTCATAAATCAAAATCGGAAATTATCGAAATGGCCGTGGCCGCCGTGCGTCAGGTGAAAACATTAACCGAGCAGCAACCCGCAACGCAGTGGTGTCTGCAATACTCCCCCGAAACCTTCTGCTTTACCGAACTCGATTTCGTGGTTGAATTATGTCGGGAGGTGAAGTCGGTGTGGCAACCCACTGAGCAAAGCCCCCTGATCTTCAATCTGCCCACCACGGTTGAAGTCAATACACCCAATGTGTTTGCCGATCAGATAGAGCAATTCTGTCAACAGATGGACGATTTAGCGCATACGACGATTAGTGTGCACCCTCACAATGATCGCGGCACCGGTGTCGCTTCTGCGGAACTGGCGTTACTGGCTGGCGCTGATCGCGTGGAAGGCTGCCTGTTCGGTAATGGTGAACGTACCGGGAACGTCGATTTGGTCACATTAGCACTCAATCTTTATACCCAAGGGGTCACCCCGAATCTGGATTTTTCAGATATCAGGCAAACCGTCAAAATTGCGGAACACTGTAATCAGTTGCCGGTCCATCCGCGTCATCCCTATGCCGGTGAACTGGTGTTTACAGCGTTCTCCGGTTCTCATCAGGATGCGATTAAAAAAGGCTTTGCTCACCAATCTCAACAAGAGTTCTGGGATATTCCTTATTTGCCGCTTGATCCAAAAGATGTCGGCTGCAGTTATGAAGAAGTGATTCGGGTGAACAATCAGTCCGGTAAAAGTGGTGCGGCTTGGTTACTCGAACAGAATCACGGACTCAGTTTACCCCGCGCGTTACAGATCGATTTTAGTCAAAAAGTCAAAGCGCATACCGACCAATCCGGGAAAGAAGTCGCTCTGGCCGAATTGTGGAGCCTGTTTCGGCGAGAATATGGCATCACGGAACATCCCCAAATAGCGTTGCAAAGCTATGAAAGTTCAGCACACGAAAAAGGCCAACAACTGGATGTCTGTTTTACCATCGCAGCAGAACAATATCAGGCTCAAGGACAGGGCAACGGTTTGCTGAGTGCATTAATGAACGCACTGAGATCAGCTCTTGCGCTGCATATGAACATCCGAACCTATTCGGAACATACGCTGGGTCAGGCCACAGAGAGCAAAGCCGTCGCTTATGTTGAAGTTGAAACAGCTCGCGGCCAGCATTTCTTTGGGGTGTCAATTCATGCAGATACCAGCCGGGCTTCGTTACAAGCGACCCTCAACGCCGTAGCGAACGCACTTGGAGCGGATCTAGGGAATATATTCAGTCGGCGCTAAACCAATACGGCGTTTGAACATCGCCGTAAAGGCTGATGGACTGTCATACCCCACCGCCAGCGCCGTCTGGATAACGCTGTATCCCTGCGCCAGTAGCTCCATGCTTTTTAGCAGACGGCTACGGCGCAACCACTCCCCAAAACCCAACCCGGTTTCATGATGAAATTTACGTGATACGGTGCGTTCGGAAACCTGCAACAAAGCCGCCGCGTCAGACACAGACCAGGGATGTTCAATGCGGTCTTGCACTCGCTGGCAGAATTGCGCCAGATCGCTCGAATACGGCAACGGAACATTAAAATCGACCAGATGAATCGTGCGTAATTCATCGAGAACCAGCTCCAATAACCGTTCATCTCGCGTACCGGGTAAGATGGGTGGCTCAATGTCTGTGGCGCTGATAATTAATTCTCGTAACAACGACGAAACCTGAAAAATACCGCAGACATCAGGTAAATCCGCCCGGGCCAATGGGTCAAAAAACAAGGTTTTGACATCCACAGAACCGACGGCCAACAGCCGGTGAGGAATCCCGGTCGGGATCCATAAGCCACGATGAGGAGGAATGACCCAACATTGCTGCTCAATATAAACCCGCAGCACCCCACTGGTGATGTGCAGTAATTGCGAGACCCGGTGCTGGTGCAACGGTTCTTCAAAACCGTGTTGGTAATGATGGCTCAGAGCTACGATGGATTGGTTGAATGTCTGGTCCTGAAAATGCACGGCGTCATCCTAAATCGAGCGAACGGTCCCAAGAGAAAAGGGCGACCCTGTTCGCGGGTCTATACCCGTCTGTCGTCTCCCGTAGTGATGGTTAACTTATCTTTTATGTCATCAAAAGAAAACCGAATTATAACTTTGGGTACGTTTCCAAAAAACCGGGGGGATTGCCGAATCAGGCTGCAAGCCTATTCATCGATGGCAGAGATGGGAGAAGAAGTTGAGCGAACTGCCAGGCTCACTTAAAGAGGCGCACAAGCCTTGGCCTGCAGATGCATTTTTTCGATGACCTGCAACCGAATATTCTGATAGCCCTGTCGGGATAACAAAAACGTTAGCCTTGGCACATTGTATCCAGATTTATGCACATCCCAATAACTGGTCTCATAATCATCCCGATGGGGTCGACACTGCCGCTGCCATCCCCAGAATCCGGCCAGTGCATGTCGTGCATCCGAATCCGGACGCGCCAGATTTTCATCATCCCATACCGCGTTTTGCCACTGCTGGATATGAAAATCCATATTAGGAACCCAGATCTCAATCTGACCACCGGGGCGAAGCGCCTGCAGCCAGTCCGCCAAGGCGGCGTCGGCCTCCATACACGTCAAATGCTCCAGCATATGTCGGGAGTAGATCATATCCGCATCATGCATCGATTCTGAGAGCTCCCAAGCCCGGCACACGATATCCACACCGGGTAGTGCCCGGATATCACAATGAATAAATCCTGCCCGGCGATCCTCGCCACAACCAACATACACCGCTTTCATAGGAATTCCTTGGTTATTGTATTTTTTGCGCCACCATCACCGTAAATTCTCCGGGCTCATCCGTCAGTTGTTCACTATGCTGATCGGGCTGAAACATCACTTTCTGAATGCTAAAACCGGCCTGCTCCAATAATGCCCGCATCTGGCTGACCTGATAATGCTGCCGATGAAACGGAAACCGTTGCGGATCAAATGGTAAACAATCCTGATTGGGCGTTGATGCAATCAGATACCCCCCTACTTTGAGCCAGCGGTAAAAATTCGCCAACAATTCGGCGGCAAAATCGATATGCTCCAGCGTTTCAAAACAGACAATTGCATCCGTCGACGCCGGCTCCCGCTCCAAAACCCGGGCATCACAGCAGCGAAAAATAAGTCGGGGATGATGATAATAACGCTGGGCATAATCAATCGCGCCAGCATCGATATCAATCCCCAGCACTTGCCCGGACAACTGTTCGGCTAAATACTGCGAACCATAACCAATGCCACAGGCCAGATCGAGAATCGAGTGAGGCCGGACCAGCTGCAGCTGTTCGGCCGCGAACTGATAGCGCACCAGATGATCCACCCGAATATTGGCCCGCGAGGTCGCGATCTGTCGTTCTCCCGGCTGCATCGATTTTCGCGCGGTTGCGATCAGCAGACCCGCGACCAGCTCAATGTTCACATCGACAAAACCAACCCGCTCCAGCAAAAATCGCAGTCGCCGCCGATTGTAACCAGAAAGATAACGAGCCCGATGCTGAGGCTGATAATCATCCAACATCGGATTGTTATGTTGCTGAGGACCAAAAATATGGGTGTAAGCCTGCTGAGCCGGTGATCCCTGATCCCGCAGTGAGCTTTCATCCCACTGTGCATCCAGCCACTGACGACACCAGTAGTCCAGGTCCGGCACCGTCACCCGCAGTTGCCCCTCGATGGTCAGGCAGGAAAAAATTGAATGCAGGCAGCTATCCGCTTCCATGCTGCTTAAATACTGCAAATGCAAATCACTGGATATCGCTGCAAACGACTGATTCAACTGATCCAACTGCCAAGGTAGACAGCGCGAAGGCTCCGAGCCATCATCCTGAATCAGCTGCACCATTGAGTCCTGATCATAACGCAAGGTCAACCGGGCCATGCAAACGTCTCCCTAATCCAAATTAAAATGTGTAAACCGGGTCAATCGCTCGCCGTCAAACTCCGTTTCATCTCGGTGAAACTGACGAGCAATCAGTGCCGTCACCACCTGAACCGGAGTTGCCTCGGGGTGATTCAACAAGCTTTGACCATCGCAGCGAACCGGTTTCCCCAGTAAGGCCGCCTCAAATAAAACCGACGAGGTAATCCCCCGAACACGGTGACTATGAGCGATTAAATCTAAGGTATCCTCAAATACCAGCTGGCCATGCGTCGGCATTTTGTAACGATGGGGCTGAGGATCTTTAGGATGGGGTTTAAACAGAATCGGTCGCTTAGGTTCCTGCTCGGCCACCCAATCGATATATTCCTGCATCCCCTGTTTAAAGGTTGAGTATAGTTGAATATTACTGTCAGACTCGATTTGCAGCGGCACGAATAGATAGCCCTGATCATCGATCTCCAGTTCACCAAACAAGGCCCGTCGCCGCTGCAAATACAGCTGATGATGCGACTCATTCAACCAGCTTAAATCATCGCTGCGCAGCTGCGAGGCCAGATTAACGCCCTGACGATCAAAATAAAAATGGCTCAGCTGCGGGAAAAATCCGCATTCAGCATAGGTTAACGGCACGTTCAGCCGCTGCAGCTGGGTTTTCAGTGGGGTAAATAAGGAACTGCTGCCATTCCAGGCGAGAATACCGCAGGCCTGACGCCAAAACGTATCCGAGGCTGGATCCAGCGGATGACGAACCACTAACTCGATCTGCCGACGCTTCAACCAGCACTTAAAATTGTTCAGCCAGCATCCTAAAGGCACACTATGTCCGACACAGCTCAGCACCAGATAGCGGGAGCTCGTAGGTTCTCTGGGTAGCCACACTTCCGGTTGCTGCTGAGTAAACGCCTGCACCGCATCACTGACATCCCAGACGGGAGCCTGAGCCAAGGCCGAGGTGCGGATCCGCTCTAATAATTGCGGCTGAAATACATCCGAACCGGGCACCACGACCCACGACTCCGGCAACGAATGCTCTAATCCCCAGACTGGGATCGACTCAAAGGCGGCCGGGGCCGACGGATTCGGGTTCACAATTGCCTGCGGCAATGGCAGCCCTCGCTTCCCCAGCAATTGCAACAACTGCCGGGTAAATCCGCCGCAACCGACAACCACATAAGGGCGTAGCGCCAGTTGCGAGAGTGGCACCGCTTGCACCGGCATAATCATGAAGCAAGCCATCCCAGCATCTGCCGCACCTGTTGCGGCTGGTGACACCAGGCCAGTGCTTGTCGGTGCCGATCATCAAAAAAGTGGTCGTGATTAGCCGAAGCCTGGATCATATCGCTAAATAACGAATCTTCCCCTTGGCGTAAAAAGTACAGCGCGGCCGAAAAACGCACATGCGCGATACCGGCATCGATCACCTCATCCGACAGACCGAACTGTGCGCCTAACCGGCAAGCCTGCTCCAGCTCCTGCGTCACCTGCAATCGCCGCCGCACATCCCGCGAGGTCTGCGCGCCAAAGCTGTTGCCATGCACGCGGTAACGGCCATAAATGCCGTCGATCCGATCAATGCTGCCCCCGATAAATCCGGCATTCATAATATGCCACGGATAATCGCAAATAATCGCACAGCCATGTTCCAGAGCCCGGATCAGATGTACGTGGCGACGAAACATAATGCTGCTGGCCTGCAAAAAAGTACCGTAGCGGATCAGATGCTCCATCCCGGCTTGCAGCGGAATATAGCGGGCATTGTAATAATCACGGCTATACAGTTTTAGCAACTGGCCGCTATCTGAATCGAACATCTCCGCTTCGTGATAGGCAATCGCACATCCCGGATGCGTCTCCAGATAATCCACCTGCGCCTGTAATTTGCCGGGTAACGCCAGATCATCGCCATCCAGATAGGCAATATACCGCCCGGTAGCTGCATCGAGCAGCCGCCCCATGGTCGCCACCAGCCCTAAATTCTGCGGATTTGTGATTACCTGCAATTGCGGCCAGCGTTGCTGGAGCGATGCCAGCACTGCGGCCGTAGTATCACTTGAAGCATCGTTACAAACCAGAACTTCAAAATCAAAGTCACACTGCTGCGTCAGCAGGCTTTCCAGACAAGGGCCAATATACTGTTCAAGGTTATAAGCCGGAACAATGACTGAAAGTTTCATGAGCGTATCCTTTCACCACGCGTCAAAATAATATCAACGAAGATCTATTCAAGATCCGGGCCGCCCCGAAAACATCGGCAGCATTTATAATCACGATCCCTTGCGTCACCGCACCAACCCTCTGGTTTCATAAACTATGAATGTTATCATTTATCATATTTTAATAAAAAGCAGCTGGTACGACCCAGCTCATCCAGCCATCAAGGTGTGAATATGTCGCCACTGACAGAGAATAAAGCCCTACTTAAAGCGCTAAACTGGGTCACGGATTTAAACGTACCCGCGATCCAGACCGAAGCCGCCTGGCTGCAATCCCAATCACTGGCCTTAAGTGAAAAACAACTAGTCGAGCAGATCTTCAGTAAAGCACGCTGGAAAGCCACCGCCTCCGGTGCCGCTACGGGCCTGCCCTCCAACCCGTGGGCCGCCCTACCCGCCGCCACAACCGATGTAGCCCTCACACTTAAAACTGAACTCATCGCCGTCGCCACCGCAGCCGCCATTTATGATCCGGCATTTTTTGACAGCGAACAGGCCCAATGGGAGTTGCTCATCCCGACATTAGGCTTAAGTGACGATGGACAATTTCTGAAAACGTTAGGCGTGAACACCCAAAAAGAAGTGTCATCACTCATCGTACGCAAAACACTCACCAAAGAAGGACTTAAGGCATTTAAAGGATTGGTACTCAAACATTTTCTGAAAAAAATCACCAAAAATGGGATCTTCTCAAAAACCATTCCACTGCTCGGCAGCGTGATTGGTGGCAGCTGGAATTATCTGGAAGTCAGCCAAGTCCGCAACCGCACCATCGCCTATCTGCAAAATCGGCAAGTGATGAAAGAGGCAGGGAAAGCGCTGATAGAGTAAAAGATGTTGGTTCTAGCTTGATGAAAGAAATCTATCCGCAGCAATTCACTCTCATCCCTGCGACCGCGATAAGGCACTGAGCAGGTCCCAGCCATCCCAGTGCCAGTCAAAGGCGAGGGCCTGTCCGGGGGCGACGATGCGGTCCAGTCGAAACTCAGGGTGTTCCAGCAGTTTTTCCCGCAGCAGCTCACGGCTGATGCCGACGGCGACGCAGGTCTGAAAGTTGGCCGGTTGCGCTAACCAGTTTAAGTCGGGGGTTTGCAACCAATATAAGGTACCACCGCGATGCTCAGGGACGATGAGTTCATCAGCGCTTGCTCTTAAATGACCCCACCCAAGCGCATCGATCCACTGATAGTGATCGATCCTACCGTCCGCAGCCGCCAGCTGCAAATGTGCTTGCTGGGCGCTGTGCTGCTTGTGCTCATCGGGATAAGCCTCAGCCAACTGGCGAAAGACGCGCTCCCGCAGCGAGTCATCGCTACCAACCCAGACCAGCAAAGCTGGTGATGAGCACGACTGCTGATCAAATAAACTGATGTCGGTCGCCAACTGCGATAATTGCAGCTCCAACGAACGCCCCGGCAATTGCCGAATCGATTGTTCATCCAGCAGCGCCAGTGACTGGCGATTGGCAAAGCTCAGCTCTCGGGCTCCGGCACTAAGCGGATACTGTCGGATCTGCGCAATGCTGGCATCCCCGCCCCAGATCACTCGACTCGCCGCCTGCGCACTGATCGCGCGAGTGATGGTATCGCTGTGCGGATAACGGATAAATCGCACTCGCTCGCTTATGGCCTGCCAACGCGGTTCACTCAATAGCTGGGCTAAAACTGCTAACACCGCTTCCTGCTCAGGGAGCAATGTAGAGGAAAGCCGCACAAGGGTCGGATTGCCCTGTAACAGCGAGGCCAGCGCGGAATAAAACGCGCTCATCGGTACATTGGAAGGAACCAGATGGAAGCTTAATCCAAGCGGTGATCGTGGCCCTTGCTGTTCTCGCTCAGCAATGGCGCTTTGCAAGGCCCGAGCCCGTAAAAAAAAGGCCAGAGCCTTGGCATTGGGGGCATCCGGCAGGTGGCCGATCCGTTCACAGAATGCTTCGATAAAGTTGAGGATCAGCGGATCAAAACAGCGCAGCGGCGTAATGACCATTTCCGAGAGTGGCTGCGCCGGACAAACCCGTTCAATGGCATCCTCATCGATCTCTAACTGAAGGTATCGCTGCATCCTCGCACCTCGGCTGTGGTTTCCCGCCCCAACACGGTAAAATAGCGGCCACGACGGCCACACGGACAATCATCTTCGCCCAGCCAAATGCCGAGATCTTCGGTCAGCAGGCTGTGCCCGGGGTAGCTTTCCGGTAACCCGGAGAAAACTTGGATCAATCCCGCCTCGCCGATACCCAGCGGCTGACCGGTGCGCGGATCCCGAATCAGAATATCAGCCAGCATCGGCGCATGCAGATGGCCATGCTCGCAACTGACGAAAATAGTGCCGGTCTGCTCCGCCATCCCATAAAAGTTATGTACTTGTGCACTGCCCAAGTGCTGTTCGCAGCATTGGTTAAACTGTGCGGGCGACACCGCCAGATGCTGCAGTTTTTTCCAGCCGCCGCTGTGAAAAATCTGGGCGTGTTTAAGAGGAAGCAGTATTCCCCGCTCGGCCAGTGGCTGCAACAGGCACTGCCAGAGCATAAAGGTAAAACCAAAAATAAACACCGGCTCACCGGCAAAGCGCTCACAAAAAGCATCGATAGCAGGCCAATTAGGCTGCATTTGTTCATCCAATGCGTAACAGTGATCGCGCCCTAAAAACGACAGTCCCAGCGCCCCGGCCCCGCGAGCTGAAAATCCCTGCCGATTGGCAATCAATGCCGGTTGTTCCACCAGCAACATCGGCAACCGTTTTTTGCCCAGCCAATGTTGCATGATTTTCACCAGCACTTTACTTTGCAGTGCCGCCGCCGCGCGATCAAGAAAGATTTGTGAGCGGGCACCGCTGGTCCCTGAAGAGCTCAGTGTTTTAAACAGCTGCTCTTGGGTGATACTGGAAAGTGGCCGTTGTTTAAATAAACGCACGGCCAGCGGTAACAGCTCGGCATAATGCTGCGCCTGCTCGCAGGCCTGCGCAGCGTCGCTAATTTGCCGGTAACTGCCACAGTGTTCGCGGTGATGTAAGCTCAACTCTCGCAGTCGGGCCAGCAACAGCGGCATTTTTTGCGACTGCGACAACCCATACACCGGCGCTTCAAGCAGCATCTCAAAAGGCGCTGACATGCTCACCTGCAATCTGTTGTTGCAGGGTTGGATAATCCACCTTGCCGTTGGCCGTCATCGGAATATTTTTAAGGATCGCCAATTGATAGCGGCTCGGATGTAGATGCATGGTCTCTCGCAGGTACTGCTCGGTTTGTTCCCGCTGCGCCAGATCAGGCAGCGCAACACATAGCATTTCATCTTTACCACAGCAGGTCGCCTGCAGCGATTGCGCCCGTAAAGTCGCCTCTAACGCATCCAATGCCGTACGCACACCTGAAAGCTTGATCATTCGTTTCAAACGCCCAGTCACATAAAAAAAGCCGTCATGATCGTGATAGCCTATATCCCCAGTGTAAAGCTGCTCCAGCGGCGCTCGAGGCGCTAAGTCAGTGACCTGCTCGGCATAACCGATCATCACATTATCACCGCGATAGACGATCTCGCCTTCAACCCCCGCTTTGGTTACCGGCTGGCCCTGATCCCCCACAATCATCAGCTCGCCACCGGGAATCGCCACCCCGATGCTACTGGGTTTAGCCAGCACCTGTACCGTCGGCAGATAGGAGATCCGGGCCGTGGCTTCGGTTTGTCCATACATCACATAAAAAGATTTGCCTTGCAAGCTCGCCCAGTTAGCAAACTGTTCAGCCAGCCGGGGTTCAAGCCGCCCTCCGGCCTGGGTAAGCACTTCCAGATCCGGCCAGTCACTGCGACGAATCCGTAACTGTTCATAAATCTGATAGCTATAAGGCACGCCCGCCAGCTGAGTCACTCGCTGCTCACGCAGCAGTTGCCAGAATTCGCGGCTTAAGGGATCGGGCTCGGTCAGCACCATCGAGCCACCGCACCATAAATGACTGTTGAGCAGTGACAAACCATAGGAATAGCCCAGCGGCAAGGCACTGATCACCCGGGAATGGCTGTCCATTTTTAAATAATCGGCAATCGAGGCTGCATTCGCCGACAGGTTTTTAAGGCTCAGTTGCACCAGCTTGACCCCGCCGGTAGAGCCGGAGGTGGTGAGCATCAGTGCCAGATCTTCATTGAGCGTCAGCTGGCGCTGATGATTATGAATACTGCCGGAAAGTCCGGACAGATAAATCCGGTTGGGAATATAGCGTTCAATAATCTGCTGTTGGCTGGCTTCATCCATTTTGGGATTCAATAAAATCAATGGATGACGACCGATCAGCGCCGCTAAATAAATCACCACAGTATCAGGACGATGCAGCGCCCGCAGTGCAATCAGTTGCCGCTGTGCGCCCCAGCGTTTTGCCAACAATTGCGCTTGTTTGAGCAATGCCGGATAACGGATCGACTCACCTTTATACCAGAGGGCTTCCCCCTGATGACGTGCCATTTGTTCTAATAAATTCACAAACTCATTCCTCCATCGACCCTGAGGCATTCGCCAGTAATATAATTGGCCCAAGAAGAACTCAAAAACAAAGCACTACGCGCGACATCCTCACTGGCGCCAGGATGCCCGAGTGCAATATGGGCCAGATGTTTTTGTCGCTGCTCTGCGCTTAGATCAGCCACTAAATCAGTTTCAATAAAACCCGGGGCAATCGCATTCACCCGGATCTGATCCGGTGCCAGCTCTTTTGCCAACGCGCGGGTCATCCCCAGCATGGCTGCTTTGCTGGCGGCATACACACTCTGACCGGGAAATCCTCCCAGCGCCATTACCGATGCAATATTGACAATGGCTCCTCCACCGGCGCGGCGCATCATTCGCGCCGCATACTGACAACAATAGAAAGCCCCGAAACTATTGGTGGCAAAACTTTGCTCCAGCGATTGCGGTGTGACCATCGCCAGCAATGCATCTGATCGCATCCCCGCATTATTAATCAGAACATCCAGTGTTTTCGTCACGCTAAACAGCTCCCGAAACCCACGGGCGACCGCCTGACTATCACTGATATCAAAATTGAGTATATGACATGTAGCCGTATAATCACGATGTAATGTCTCTGCCAGCGTTTCCAGTGCGATTTGATCCCGACCATGAATAAAAAGTTCGGCTTGCTCACTGGCAAAGCAGCGAGCTGTCGCTGCACCAATCCCCCGCGAAGCGCCAGTAATCAGGACCTTACGTCCTGCGAATAATCCCGGCATTAAACATTCACGCCATATTTTTGCAGGATTTCACGGGCTTTGGCGACTGAACTCATCTCGATAATATCATCGGTATCGAGCATCACATCGTAACTATCTTCAAGCGCCGCTATCAGTTGCATGTGCGCGACGGAATCCCACTGCGGGATCCCCTGATATTGCAATGAATCATTGATTTGATCAGGATTTACGGCTAAGGCTTGGGCAAATACTTGCGCTAAAGAAATAGATTCAGGCATGTCGGAAAAATCTCATTAAGGGTACACGAGCCCGGCGGTAATCCGCCGCCGTCAGGGTACAAGTCAAAAAAGGAGTATCGGTATCTTGGCGCTGATATCCCAGCATCTGATTCAGTCGCAAAGCCGACTGGTTACCGGCTTTCACTTGGGTTTTGATCCGGTCAATATGGAGCTGTTCAAAGGCGGCGTCCAACTGGCATAAGGCCACGGCGACCGCCAGTAAGCCGTGACGCACCGGGGTATCGCCTAAGTACAGGCCGCTATCGGCCTGCGCTTGCCCGGTTAAAGACGCGGTTCTCACCCCGCCTTTTAAATTGGCATATCCACAGCGAGTCCCTCGCACTTCCACGCACCAGTGCCGGGCGGAATGATCCTGGCTTATCTGCTGATACCAACGGCGTTGCTCGGCCGGAGTAATGCGATGTTGATCCAACATCTGCAAACGAACAGCATCACTATTCCGCCAACGCCGCAACGCGGGCAGATCGGCCGGAGTGACTAAGCGCAGGACCACGCCATAAGCGTCGATGCGTAGCGCAGCAAGTTCATTCATCGTGCATCCTCAGGCAGCGTTAAGTGTTTTAATCTCATGAAATGGTTTATCTCTACACTTTAAAATTCAGGCTAGTGATCTTCATCATAATACCTTAACCTTATACAGAATCCTTTACCAGACAAGCAATTGGAACACTCATGGCGATTGCAATCATCCCTGCTCGCGGTGGTAGTAAACGCATTCCGCGAAAAAATCTAAAATCATTTTGCGGCCGACCGATGCTCGCTTATGCCATTCAAGCGGCCCTCGACAGCCACTGCTTTCAACATATTGTCGTCTCCACCGATGACCCGGAGATCGCCGCGCAAGCCAAAGCACTTGGCGCTGAAGTTCCGTTTTTAAGATCGCCGGAACTAGCCGACGATTTTATCGGAACCACCCCCGTCACCGTAAACACCATTACGCGACTTCGTGACGAATGTCAGCTCAGTGCCGATTTTTATTGTTGTATCTATGCCACAACGCCGCTGCTGGATGGCCCGACATTAGCCAAAGGCTTGCAGCAGTTGCAAGACAGTCAGGCTGATTATGTGTTTTCCGCCGCCGAATTTCCGTTTCCGATCCAGCGTGCCCTGCGCCGCAACGCCGAGGGTTTTGTCACGCCGTTCTACCCTGAATCTATCGGCCAGCGCAGCCAAGATCTTGAGCCCGCCTATCAAGATGCCGGGCAATTTTACTGGGGGCGACGCGACGCCTGGCTTAATGGCATCGGCACCTTTAGCGGCAGCGGGCAAGCGTTGATCTTGCCCCGTTACCGAGTGGTGGATATCGATACCCCCGAAGACTGGCGACTCGCCGAGCTGCTGTATCAGGCGCTACATGCCGATGCTTAAAATTTTGTTTCGCTTAGATGCCAGTACCGCCATCGGCACCGGCCATCTGATGCGGATGCTCACCCTTGCTAACGCGCTCACAATACGCGCAGCGCACACACATCAACACGTGCGGTGCAGTTTTTACTGCTATCAATTAAGTGCGCCCCTGCAAGCGCTGATCGCTCAGTCCGGGCATCAGTATCTGTCCGCCGATGCGCTGCTGGCCGACGTTCAAACAGTGATCGACGGGCAGGCCGACTGGGTGATCGTCGATCACTATCAGATCGATCAAACGTGGGAATCGCAGGTACGCCGCTACGCTAAAGTCTTGGTGATCGATGATTTAGCCGATCGCACTCACGATGCCGACGCACTGCTCGATCAAGGGCCCCTGCGCACGCCCGATGATTACCAGCCGTGGATCAATGCCGACTGCCAACTGCTACTGGGGCCAGATTATGCTCTGATCGGCGAGCACTACCGACATCATCGCCAAAACATGAGTCGCCCTTTTGCCCGCGGCTTAGTTTGCTTCGGCGGAGCCGATCCGGTCCACGCCACCTTACGCACGCTACAAAGCTTAGATCAATTGCCGCAAGCGATGACGATTGATTGGCTGCTGATCGCCGGAGCCGCCAATCCCGATTGGGAAAAACTACAGCAATTTTGTGCGAAAACTCGCTTAAAGGTGACTCTGAAACGCCATGAGTCAGAGATGCCCAGCCAACTGGCCGCCTATGATTTCACCATCGGTGCGGCCGGTGGCATGACCTGGGAGCGCTGCTGCATCGGCATTCCGACACTGGCCGTCGCCATTGTCGATAATCAGGTCTTCAACGAATCGGTGATCGCCCGCTATCAACTCGCGCAGCAACTGACGTTAGCACAACTGGCCAACCCGGCCATGCTCGCTTCGGCACTGGAGCAACTGGAATGGCAACGTGAAGGTTATCGGCAACGCTCTCAGGCCATGATCGATGGTTTAGGAGCGATACGCATCGCCGATTTTCTACTGACATAGCCACCTGCGGCTTGAACTGGAATCGATTATAAATCGTTTAAAAAACAATCGGGTTATTTCTTTGTGCGTGACCTTCCACTAAGCTAAATAAGAGCTGGCATCCAATATCAGATTCAAAATAGCGCCGAATCAAATCCATTCAACCTACAGAGGTCGGTATGAATCAAAACATCGAATCCCTGTTACAACTTTCACCGTGGTTTCCGGCCGCCGTCATCGTGTTGCTGGCGATCATCATCGGGGTCATGGCGCGCTTTTTACTGTTATTTGGAATACGCTATTACCAGCGCCGCGATAAGGCTCTCTTCAAAGCTCTGGAAAATCATCTGAAAGGTTCTTTTTTTCTGTTCATTCCACTGGTGTTTATTCATATCGGGGTGGGTTATCTGGAGCTAACTGATGCGTTGATCCGCAGTATTCGCCAATGGACTGATGTTCTGATCATCGTCTCGATGGCCTCTATTTTACTCCGGCTAGCCTCGGTGGTTCAGGATCTGTTGTTTATTCGCTATGACATTTCGCAAGCCGATAATCTCAAGGCCCGAAAAGCCCGAACTCAGATCATCTATGTCAAAAAAATTGCGATTGTCATCATCATCTTACTGGCCGCCGCCCTGATTTTAATTAACTTTGCCAGCGTGCGGAAATTTGGGGCGACGATTCTTACCGGGGCCGGTGTAGCCGGGATTATTATTGGGATTGCACTGCAAAAATCCCTCGCCAATCTGTTTGCCGGCATTCAGATTGCCTTCACCCAACCCATTAAAATCGATGATGCAGTCGTGGTTGAAAACGAATGGGGCTGGATTGAAGAGATCAACCTCACCTATGTCGTGGTGCGAATTTGGGACCTGCGCCGATTGGTACTGCCGATTACTTACTTTACCGAAAATGCCTTCCAGAATTGGACGCGCAACAGCGCCCAGATTTTAGGCTCGGTATTTTTGTATCTCGACTATTCGATGCCCCTGCAACCGCTGCGAGAACACTTTGAAAAAATACTCGATGCCACCGAGCTATGGGATCGACAAACGCAGGTGCTACAAGTCACGGATAGCACCGATAAGATCATGACCATCCGGCTGTTGATGACGGCTAAAAACTCCCCCACAGCTTGGGATTTGCGCTGTTATGTGCGCGAGCAGATGATCGCTTTTATTCAGCAGAACTATCCGCAGAGTCTGCCTAAAGTGCGAGCGACACTCACCGAAAGTGAACAGCGCATTATTCAGCATGAAATCGCAGCCCATTCATCCCATGAATAGAAGGGGGTGATCGTTCATCGCCGTGGGCTTTCACATGCAACACAGATTAAACACATTGCCGCATTGAGCTGATACTCGGATAACCGACGGTTGATAAGCCCCAAAGCCCGCATATCCTTACTGAAATACAGGGTTTACCGCGCCATAACCCCACACAACTGATACCTCAAACTTTATTTGATAATAATTATCATTTGATATTGATTCTCATTATCATGATCTATAAGATTTATTCCCTATACATTTTAACCAGCTTTATCCACCATATATTTAGGGAAAAATACCATAATGAGAAGCGCATATGTCTGGCTATCGCCCATTTGTTTATCCATATTAGGGATATCTTCTGCATGGGCTGATGATGACGCCTCAGACCAAACAACAACGGTCCTCAATTCCGTGGTGGTGAGAGGCCAACAAAATACCCCGGCAGCCGATAGTTCCACGACTTCGATTGGTCAGGAGCAAATGGAACAACAACTGAGCGGTTCATTATCTCAGGCGCTGGAATTCGAACCGGGAGTCGACGTGGCTTCTTCCGGCCGATTTGGCGTACAAAGCATCAATATTCGAGGGCTGGATGGGGATCGGGTCTATCAGAGTATTGACGGGGTTACCATGGCCGATGGCTACAACCCCAGTGGGACCTATATTCAAAGTGGCCGAGATGCACTGGATATCGAATCCATCGCCAGTATCGATATTACTAAAGGTGGCGATGTCATGGCCGGGAGTGGCGCACTAGCCGGGGCCGTCGGTTTTCGAACTAAATCCCCCGATGACTTTTTAAAACCCACCGGAGACGATCATTACCGTGCCATTAAAACCGGGTTTCAAAGTAATAACGATGAATACAGCGAAACCCTGACCTATGCACAACGTCTCGGAGCCTGGGAAGGATTGTTGATCTATACCCGCCGGGATGGCCATGAAACCGAAACCCAAGGCACCTCAGATATTCTGGGAACCTCCCGAGGTAAAGCCGATCCGGGAGATCACAGCTCCGATAACATTTTAGCCAAACTGAATTACCGCTTTAATGCATCCAACCAGTTGGGATTTGTATTCGAGCATTATAATCTGCGCAGTGAAACCAGCCTAAAATCACAAAGCTCGACCACTGAACGCCAGCAAGCCAATGACCATACCACCCGAACCCGCTTCGGTGTGCATCAGGATCTGGCTCTTCGCAGCTGGTTTGCAGACCAATTACACTGGCAATTTGATGTTCAGAACACACAGACGACCAACGGCACGCATCGAGTGACCGCCAGCAGCAACCGCTATGTGGATCGATTCTATGATCAGAATAACTATCAATTCGGTGGCGATATCATCAAACAGCTCTGGGATCATCGGCTCCGTTATGGTGTGAACTACCAGTACCAACGTTTTGATAACCTCAACGATGATTCATCCAGCACCCCCACCCGAATGACACCCAAGGCCCACGGGCAAGTGATGGCTCTATATTTACAAGACAGTTGGCAACTGACGGATGCCCTCAAAGTCATGCCGGCGATTCGTTACGATCACTATCGTTACAACACCGATACCGATACTCGATTAGGAAGCTGGGATGATAATAAAAACCATGCCTTTACGGCTCAACTCGGCAGCGAATATCAGCTGCTCTCAACCGTCTCGGTATTTGGTAAATATGGAGCAGGCTTCCGGGCTCCTAAAATAGATGAAATGTACTATTTCTTCGGCAACGATACGCCATTTGGCTCTTATGCCATCACGCCGAACCCCGACTTAAAACCCGAACATAGCACCTTCTTAGAAGGCGGATTCCGCTTCCATAACCAGATGGCTTCCGCAGAGATCACCGCTTATTACAACCGCTACCGGGACTTTATTGAAACCCAGGTCTCACAAGGACCAACGGCTCGTTACACTCTGGGACAGTTCACGAGTGAAAACTTAAATAAAGTGGTCATCAAAGGGATTGAATTCAAAGGGGCTCTGGATTTGAGCGCTCTAACCTCCACGCTCAATGGCTTTAACTTAAACGGAGCGCTGGCCTATGCCAAAGGACGGAATGTTGGCGATGCCGAACCCCTGAATACAATTTCACCATTAACTATTCATAGCGCGCTAAGCTATCAAGCCGCCACCCAAGACTGGGGCAGCACTTTCCATGTGACTTGGCGCAGTGGTAAAGATCGCTCCGATTTAACCAACAGCAATCAATGGCTGGAAACCGGCGGAGCCACCGTCTTTGATCTCACCGCTTTTTATAAACCCATCGATGACCTGACGCTGCGAGCCGGCCTGTTCAACTTGACCGACAGAAAATATTGGATCTGGAGCGATCTGGCCCATGCGTCCAGTACTACGGTCACGAATCTCGATCGCCTGAGCCAAAGTGGACGTCACTTTGCGGTCAATGCCACCTATTCATTCTAAATTATGGAGAATCCAAATGTCTCAGACCTCGCAATCAACCGCAGTGCTATATCAGGCCTATCAGCAGCTGCGTCAGGAGCAACCCAAATGGCGTGCTCGGCAATTGGCCGCTCAACTTAAAATCAGTGAAGCAGAGCTGGTTGCGATTCGCCAAGGTAAAGAATCCCAACGCTTGAATGACGAATTTGCTGCCATGTTTGCAGCGTTCCCATCACTGGGCAACGTCATGGCGTTGACCCGGAATGAACAAGCTGTTCATGAACGGCATGGCCGCTATCATGCGGCTCATTTTGACTCCCCTCAAGTGGGCGTGGTGTTGGGGCCACAAATCGACTTACGACTCTTTATGCGTCACTGGCAAAGTGGCTTCTGGCTGATTGAAAACGGCCGCGAGAGCTTGCAGTTCTTCGATGAATTCGGCGAAGCCGTGCATAAAATTTATCGTACCGAGAAAACGGATGGTGAAGCCTGGCAGCAGTTTATCGAGCAGTTTAAAGCCAGCGATGATGTCGAACTAACGATCCACCCACAGGAACCCAAAGTAGCCGAGACTCTGCCCGAAAATTTCGATGCGGCTCAATTTGCCAAAGATTGGAGCGAGCTCAACGAGATCCATGAATATCACGGCATGCTCAAACGCTACCAGATCAGTCGGACTCACGCACTCGAACAAATTGGCTCAGCTTGGGCCGTCGCCCTGCCCAATACAGCACTGCAAACGCTGCTGGAGCAAAGTCGCGATCAGCACTGCCCACTGATTATCTTTGTCGGAAACCGAGGCTGCATTCAGATCCATACTGGGGAACCGGAAAATGTCAAAGTGGTCGGTCCCTGGCTGAACATCCTCGATCCCGAATTCAATTTGCATCTCAATGTCACCGAAATCGCCTCCTGCTGGGCGATTAAACGCCCGACTGAAGATGGTTTTATTCATTCTGTTGAATGCTTTAACCGACAGGGTGACACGATTGCTACTTTCTTTGGTAAACGCAAGCCCGGTCAAAAAGAACTCCCAGTCTGGACGCAGTTGGTGGGATCCCTCTGGCAGATGGCCTCGCAGGAGGTGCTATGAAACAGCTGCCCACAGCCCTGCTGGTCATGGCACTCTGTGGCTGGGCGAGTGCCACCAGTGCCGCCCAGCGATTGGTCAGTATCGGCGGAATGGTGACTGAAATCGTCTACGCTCTGGGAGCCGGTAATGAGCTAGTCGCAACCGATACCAGTAGTATTTATCCGACCGCAGCCACGCAATTGCCGCAGGTTGGCTATCAACGATCATTGTCCGTGGAAGGGGTGCTGAGTCAGCACCCCAACCTCCTACTGCTGGCCGATGAAGCCGGACCGAAAAATGTGATTGAACAGCTCAAAGCCAATCAGATAAAGATAGTACGCATTCATTCGGCTCATACGCCTGCCGAAATCAATACCGAGATCCGTCAAATAGCGAAAGCCCTCAACCGCATCCCTGCGGGAGAAGCGCTGATCACTCAAATCGAACAGCAGTTGGCAGCGATTAAACCAGTCACCGGCCCCCCCCCTCGATTGCTGTTCATCTTGCAAATGGGCGGCTCACCGATGATTGCCGGTCAGCAAACCGCCCCAGACGAGTTGTTTAAACTCGCCGGAGCCGTCAATGCGGCGGGCGACATCTCCGGCTTTAAACCCCTCACTCCGGAGGCACTGATCGCCGCCAAGCCCGATGCCATTGTGGTGACCACCCAAGGCAGCGCCCGCCACGGGGGCAGTGACAAACTGTGGCAGTTACCGGCGATGGCGCTCACACAGGCTGGGAAGCATCAGCATCTGATCCAACTCGATGCGCTGCTAGCCTTAGCATTGGGTCCGAGAACACCCCAAGCGGTGGCGCAGATCCAACAGCAGTTACCGAAACCGTAGAGGATTGAATGAGCACTCGCCAAAGTTATCGTTTATTGGGGCTGTTGTTGGTCATCAGTCTCGCGGCGGGCCTGCATTATGGGGCTTATGCGATTCACTGGCAGCCCGGGACACTTGCAGAAACGGATCGCCAAGTGTTATGGATGATCCGCTTGCCCCGACTGCTGATGGCCATGCTGGTCGGGGCATCGCTGGCCGCTACCGGGGTGGTGATGCAAGCCCTCTTGCGTAACCCGATGGCCGATCCGGGGCTACTGGGGATTGCCTCCGGAGCATCCCTTGCTGTGGGTTTATACATTGTGTTGCTGCCCACGCTCGCCGTCGGTTGGCTCGGAAGCTATTTACAGACCATCGTAGCTTTTGTGGGAGCGTTGGGCAGTTGCGGGCTGATTTTCCATCTAGCCAAAAAATCCCAGCAGGTCAGTGTTCTGCATCTACTCCTCGCAGGGCTTGCCATCAATGCGCTAGCCGGTGCGGCCACCGGTCTGCTCACGTATGTCAGCAATGATCAGCAGCTGCGCGCCCTCTCCTTTTGGGCCATGGGCAATCTGGGGGGGGCTCGCTGGAGCCATGTTGCGATCATGGCCTCGCTACTTTTGCCCTGCTTGCTCTATCTGTGTCGGATCAGTCACGTCCTCAACTTGCTGCTACTTGGCGAACAGGAAGCCCATTATCTGGGCATCACCGTGGAACAACTCAAAAAGCGACTGATTTTCATCACGGCTTTATGCGTCGGGATCTGCGTAGCCTTTACCGGGTTGATTGGATTTGTCGGGCTGATGATCCCACATTTTATTCGGCTGTTAGTCGGAGGCGATCACCGCCGCTTGCTCCCGGCTTCTTTGCTATTGGGAGCCGCCTGGCTCAGCGCCACCGATACGCTGGCTCGCACGCTGGTGGCTCCGGCGGAAATTCCGGTCGGGCTCATCACCAGTCTATTCGGTGGGGGATTCTTCTTATGGCTACTGCACCGTTCATTTAAGGAACGTTCATGTTAAGTACTGATGCGCTTGAGATCCAACGTCGGGGACGCACCATTGTCGAACCGTTATCGCTCACGCTCTCTCCGGGCCAATGGCTGATGTTGATTGGCCCAAATGGGGCCGGGAAATCCACCCTGCTCCATACCCTGTCGGGTTACTATCCGCCCAGCGCCGGGCAAATTTGGCTCCATCAAAAACCTATCGAGCAGTGGTCACTAACCGAGCTGGCTCAGCATCGCGCCGTTTTAACCCAGCAGCAACCCAGCGATTCGCCGTTGTGCGTGAATGAGGTGATCGAGCTGGGCCTTGCCCCCTGGAAACAGGGACGCAAACTGTATCCGCTGATTGCCGAACAAGCCGAGTGGCTGGCACTCACGCCCATGCTCAAACAACCTTACAATCGATTATCCGGAGGCGAACAACAACGGGTTCAGATTGCCCGGGTACTGGTTCAATTACTCGCGGCCGACGATCTGCACGGACATTATCTGTTTTTGGATGAGCCGTTAACGGCGCTGGATCTGCACCATCAACAGCAACTATTGCGCAAACTGGATCAATTAAAGCGCCAGGGACTCGCAATTTTATGTGTCCTACATGATCTGAATCTGGCGGCGCTCTATGGCGATCAACTGCTCTTACTGCAACAAGGGCGATGCCGTTATTTGGGGGATGTCGCAGCGGTTGCCGAGCACCCTCTGATCGAACAAGTTTATCAACTGGATGCCTGTATGCTGTCTCATCCGCAATCCCAGCAACCCCAGTGGCTCATCCGCCGTTAAAAAAACCGGGAATTTCCCGGTTTTCTTTGCAAAGCCAATCTTCATTAGGCGATATAGGCCGACAACATCCAGACTTCTTTTTCCTGAAAACCGATGTAATCGCTCAACTGACTCACCGTACCTTCATCCCCGGCTCCGGCGGCTTTGGTCAACAGTTCCCGCTGCATCTGCAACAAGGCTTGATACCCATCCAACAAACCACTCACGCAAGCTTTACCTTCGTGAACACCAGTGTGCTCTTTAATGGCACTAGAGCCCAGATAACTGCTGTAACTATGAGAGGGTGTGCCCCCAAGGGTTAAAATACGTTCTGCAATTTCGTCAATTTTAGTCAGCAAATCCGTATAGGTTTCTTCAAATTTTGCATGCAGTTCGAAGAATTTATCTCCCTGGATATTCCAGTGATAACCACGAACGTTCTGATAAAGAACCTGATAATTTGCCAATAATTTATCAAGACCTTCGACCAATTGTTGAGCTGCTTTTTCATCTAATCCAATGCGATTCATGTGCTTCTCCTTCAAGGGTTTCGGTATATTCTATCTTGCTCACGAAATAAGCATAACAAAGCCATAATGATAAAAAAAACCGATTATTTATATCAAAACAATCGGTTTTAGCTATTCATTACTTTTTATAGGGCTTTTTCATCCCATAAGGGTAATTCCGTTAATTCCGCCATCCGTTGCCGATAGGCTTCCACTTTAGCCGGATATTCCACACCTTTAACGACAGATAGCGTCCTTAACATAGAAAACAACTGAAAATCATCGATAGATAACTCACCATTGACGGCCCGTTCGCTTTCAATCCACGGTTCTAATTGCCGCAGAGCCGGATTCAATACCGCCAAATAACTTTTACTCCGCTCCAGATGTTCGCTGAAATCACCAATCATCTGCGTTTTAGCCACCGTGAAATAATCACGAGCCGCTTGAGTCGCAAACTCCTGAAACGCAATCTGCGGATTGCGGGGGATCACCAACTTGTGAACAACTTCAGCCACATCAGAAAACCATTGATTTAACAACTTATTCTGCCGCTGTGTAATCCAAGGTTGTCCATCCAGTGAATCGATAAAATGTACGATATCCATGCTCTCAGGCATATATTTCCCATCATCTTTTTCAAGAATGGGAACCATCTTTTTACCCACCATTTCCGTTGGGGTTGTCACATCATCATTGAGCAATACATGAAAAGTCACAGGCAGCCCCTTCAGGCCAAAAATCATCTGCGCTTTAATACAAAATGGACAATGCTCATAGATATGAAGTTTCATCTTCCAGCTCCTTGATAAATAGGCGATCAGTAACAGCCTGATTACATTTCTATTCTGAGTCGAATCATATCCCGGATCAACTCGATGGCCATTTTTTGATACTTTCTTTTCATCATGGATCAAGAAAATGAATATTCATATTCGCTTTTACTTTCAATTTTTTTCTAAAATCGTTACCCTTAAGTGTCTTTACTGTTAACCCTAACTGTTTTAATCATGGTAGCAAAAGGCACTCTTTATATTGTTTCGGCTCCAAGCGGCGCTGGTAAGTCTTCGATGATCAGTGCGCTCATCAACCGAAATAAAAATTTCCCCATTCAGGTTTCCGTTTCCCATACCACGCGGGCGGTTCGCCCCGGCGAAGAAAACGGCATCCATTATCACTTTGTCTCTATTAGTGAATTCGAATCGCTGATCCGTCAGGATGCATTTTTTGAATATGCACAAGTCTTCGGCAACTATTACGGCACCTCGAGACTGGCCATTGAACAGTTACTGGAGCAAGGCGTCGATGTTTTTTTAGATATTGACTGGCAAGGCGCCCGTCAGGTTCGGGAACAAATGCCTGACGCGTGTTCGATCTTCATTCTTCCCCCCAGCCAGCAAGAACTGGAAAACCGGCTCAGAATGCGCGGTCAGGATAGTGATAGCGTCATTGCCTCCAGAATGGCGCAAGCACGCAGTGAAATCAGTCACTATAACGAGTATGATTATATTATCGTCAACAATGAGTTTGATGAAGCAGTGAATCAATTACATGCAATTTTACTCAGCCATCGGTTGCAGCAGCAGAATCAGGTTATAAAATACCAATCGATTCTCACAGATCTGCTGGCAAACGACGCTTAGATCCTTTAGAATTGCGCGTTATTTTTGAACAACGGAGTTACACATGGCACGCGTTACAGTCGAAGATGCAGTCAAACAGGTAGGTAACCGTTTCGATCTGATCCTAATGGCGGCTCGCCGCGCACGGCAAATCTCGTTAAACGGCAAGGAACCTCTGGTTCCAGAAGACAACGATAAACCAACCGTGATTGCTCTGCGTGAAATAGAAGAAGGTTTAATCAATAGCGAAGTAATGGATGCGCAAGATCGTCAGGAACGCCAAGAACGCGAAGCGGCTGAATTAGCGGCTGTTGCGGCAATTGCTGACAAGCATAACTAATTACAGAAATCCCTTCACGCTAAGGGTTGTTGACCTTCGGTGATCAAATTTTAATCACAAAAGAGCAACGACCCCTGAATAAGATCCGCGCCGGGTTTACTCGGCGCCACAAACCTTTCATAATTATTTTAAGTCTAATTGCGATTAATTTCTGATCGGTGCGCCAAGGGGTGGCAGATTGTATTTGTTCGAGAGCCTCAAAGAGGTAGCCAGCCAGTATCTGGATGAGGAGCAGATTGAACTGCTCACACGGGCGTATATTGTGGCCCGAGATGCCCATGAAGGGCAATTTCGCTCAAGCGGAGAACCGTATATCACGCATCCGCTGGCCGTATCACGGATCTTGGCCGAAATGCAGATGGATCACGAAACTCTCGCCGCTGCACTGCTCCATGACGTGATTGAAGATACCCCGGTCAGTTATGAAACACTGGCGGAACAGTTCGGAAAAAATATTGCCGATCTGGTCGAAGGGGTTAGTAAACTCGATAAACTCAAATTCCGGGATAAAAAAGAAGCACAGGCGGAAAACTTCCGCAAAATGATGATGGCGATGGTACAAGATATTCGCGTCATCCTCATTAAACTCACAGACCGCACCCACAATATGCGCACTCTGGGAGCGCTTCGCCCCGATAAACGCCGCCGGATCGCCCGAGAAACCCTCGAAATTTATGCACCCATCGCCAACCGGCTCGGGATCCACAGTATCAAGAATGAATTAGAAGAACTGGGATTTGAAGCCTTGCATCCGATGCGTCGTCGGGTACTGCAAAAAGCAGTAAAAAATGCGCGAGGCAATCGCAAAGAACTCATTAATAATATTATGGATGAGATCTCCGGGCGTCTGCATGATGCGGGGATCAAAGCTCGAGTGACCGGACGGGAAAAACATCTGTATAGCATCTATCAGAAAATGGTCAAAAAAGAGCTGCAGTTTCATGAAGTCATGGATCTCTATGCATTTCGAGTGATCGTTGACGATATTGATACCTGCTATCGGGTTTTAGGACAAATGCATACCTTGTTCAAACCCCGCCCCGGCCGCTTCAAAGATTATGTGGCAATCCCCAAAGCCAACGGTTATCAATCGCTACATACAACACTGGTCGGCCCTCAGGGGGCTCCGGTCGAAGTTCAGATCCGTACCGAACAGATGGATCAGATGGCAGATAAAGGGGTGGCCGCACACTGGTCCTATAAAACTCACGAACCCAGCGGTAGCACGGCTCAAGTTCGGGCTCAACGCTGGATGCAGAGCCTTATCGAATTACAACAAAGTGCGGGCAACTCGTTCGAGTTTATTGAAAACGTCAAAACAGACCTGTTTCCGGATGAAATTTACGTTTTTACCCCGCGAGGGAAAATCTTGGAAATTCCCGCCGGCGCTACCCCGGTCGATTTTGCCTACGCCGTACATACCGATATCGGTCACTCCTGTGTCGGCGCTCGGGTCAATCGTCAACCTTACCCACTCAGCCGCGCCTTATCGAACGGTCAAACCGTTGAAATTATCACCGCCCCCGGCGCTCGTCCGAATGCAGCCTGGCTCAACTTTGTCGTCACCGGCAAGGCTCGCGGTAAAATCCGTCAATTCCTAAAAACGCAGGAAGTCCAGGATTCGGTCGCCTTAGGAAAACGATTGCTCAATCATGCCTTGGGCGGCCATAGCTTAAACGATATCAAAGAAGACGATCTCAATCGGGTTCTCACCGAAACAAAATGTGCCGATTTAGATGCGTTACTTGCGGAGATTGGACTGGGTAACGTCATGAGTCTGGTCATTGCCCGGCGCTTGCTGGGTGAAGATGAAACCATTATGCCGGGAAGACGAGCCTCTATGCCGATTCGCGGGGCCGATGGCGTGATGATTACTTATGCCAACTGCTGTCGCCCCATCCCTGGAGACCCTATCGTGGGCCATATTAGTCCGGGCAAAGGACTCGTCGTGCATTTGGAATCCTGCCGGAATATTTATGGGTATCAAAAAGAACCTGATCGTTACATGACGCTGCGTTGGGCGGATGACGCCGACAAATTAGCCGACTATAAAACCGAGCTGCGCATCGATGTTGTCAATCATCAAGGGGTTCTCGCCAGTTTAACCAATGTGGTTGCCTCCACCGGGGCCAATATCCATAATATTGTTACCGAAGAAAAAGAAGGCCGGGTTTATACCATCGATCTGATGATCACCACTCAGAGTCGAATTCATCTGGCCGGGATCATGCGTAAAATAAAAGCCATGCCGGAAGTTTTACGCGTTATTCGCAATCGAAATTAGCCAGCCAAAAAATAAAGCCTCCTCTATACTCATTTAAGAGTACTGGTTGGAGGTGTCAATGGAAGTCAAAAAAGTTCTTAGTATCCGAGCCAAGATGATCTTATTGGCCGTCTTGCTCGGGCTCGCCATGATCATTGTGGT
Organism: Celerinatantimonas marina; assembly: GCF_046054165.1. Classification (NCBI taxonomy): domain Bacteria; kingdom Pseudomonadati; phylum Pseudomonadota; class Gammaproteobacteria; family Celerinatantimonadaceae; genus Celerinatantimonas; species Celerinatantimonas marina. The sequence goes on from NZ_JBFNXK010000006.1 coordinate 216,874, forward strand.
GGCAGCGGTGTGGATTTCACTGAAGCAAAACAATCTCAATGCGGAAGTCATCAATATCGCGGGCCGACAGCGAATGTTGACCAAAAAATTTGCAACCGAGCAACTCTACCAAGCACTGGGGAGCCCGCATCAGCAAACTCAACAAGCATTGACTATGGCGCAAACGGAACCGCTCTATAAGCTGTCATTACAAGCTTTACAGCAGGGGGGAACCACCTATCTCGATCTGACGATGACCCAAGCCATCAAGCTGCCCAAAACGGACTATGCGCCATTTACCGACCAACTTAAAAATGTCGAGACGCTCTGGCAGCAACAATTGGATGCCGCAGCCGAGATGCATAAAGCCGTTGGAACCGATGGTTTTGAAGCAGCCGTGGACCGGTTCCTACAACTCAACCATCAATCCATGCTAGCCATGAATAAAGCCGTGGTGATCTATACCAGTTATTCGCACGGGAGCCTCGATACTTTGCTCGAGCAGACTGAAGTCATTACGGTCATTGCATTGCTGATTGAGCTGATACTGGCAATCTGGATCATTCGCAGTATTACGCAGCCAATGAGTCGATTAATCGCTATCAGCCGCCGCTTTAGCAATGGTAAATTACAGCCGGATCAAGATATCAATAATTTGCTCAACACCAGTGAAACCGGAACGCTCGCGCAATATATTGAGAAGTTGCGTCAAACCCTGCATACCACACTGGCAGACATGCAGACCTCATCCTATCAGGTGCATCTATCCGCCGATCAAGTTTCGGGGTTATCTTCTGAAATCAGTACCGCCAATGCCGATGAGCAAGAACAATTCCGGATGATGATCGACAGTTCCGATGAACTCAGTCATGTCTCCCAGCAGTTTGATGACATTGCGAACAATACCTCGGCAATAGTGCAGCAATGTACCGAACAATCAACACTAGCCAGTGAGATGGTTGCCCAGAACATTGCCATGATGCATGAAACGACGGTGGAAACAGAACGCGCCTCCAGTGTCATTCAAACTTTGAGCAGTACCGCTGAAAGTGTGTATGGCATCGTCGATGCCATCCGGACTATTTCAGAACAAACCAACTTGCTGGCTTTAAATGCCGCGATCGAAGCGGCCCGAGCCGGTGATCAGGGACGAGGCTTTGCCGTGGTCGCCGATGAAGTCCGGACTCTGGCGGCCCGAACCGGTTCATCCACCGATGAGATCAGTAAATTAATTGGAGAACTCACAGACGGCGTGAATAATGCCGTACAAAGTATGCAAAGTGTGGCTGAAAAAGTTGTTTCCAGCCGGGATAAATCCCATCAAACCGAAGAAAGTATCGATGCCGTCCGCCAGCTGATCTTAAATGTTGCCGATGCTCAGCAGCAAATCAGCACTCAGGCACAAGTCCAGCACGAACAGTTAAGTGAACTGAAACATCGCCAAACTGAACTCTATGAAACCTTGGATGAAAGCCGTCAAAAATCTCAGGCTTCAGCGATTATCGCGGAACAGTTAGCTGAGATATCCCAAGGCATCAACCAGACGCTAGAACAGTTTGATTTAGGCGTTATTCTGCGTAAAGCCGAAAAACAAACCTTAGATAAACGCCATTATCCTCGCCTAAAAACCGGCATTCACTACTTGCTGCAACAAGGGAGCATAAAACACGAAGGCTTAACAGAAGATCTCAGTTTAGGAGGCATGAAAATCCTGACCACCGAAAAACTTCCGCTGCAAAAAAATCAGCCGATTCATGTAAAACTTTATTATGCCGAAGGCCAAACCCAAAGCGAACTCAGTTTCCTTTGTGATTTAGTCGGTGATTCCAAAGGCGAAAAAAACCGCCACCACTACCACTTGCAGTTCCAAACCATCAACGACAAAGAACAACGCGTATTGGAAAAATTATTTGCCAATCATGGCATGAGCAGCCATTTCACATCCGCCTAAACGATCAATGCCGCCCAGCGGCGGCATTGACTCATTCCATTAAGAAACGCGATTAATCTTTTTGAGTCACCAGATATTTCACCAGATTAATATATTCATCGGCTGATTTAACCGACCCCGGATTCACCTCATACTTACCATTTACAATCACAGTTGGAACCCCTTGGATCCGAAAATCACGGGTGTTTTTATCCATCTGAGCCACCAGCCCATTCACGGCAAAACTATCTACGGCGCTATCAAAATCAGCCCCGGAAACCCCATTATCGACAAAAATTTGCCGAATATCATCCCGGCTTTCAATCGGTTTACGCTGTATATGAATCGCTTTGAAAATAGCCGGAGTGATTTTATCGGTGACTTCCAGGATCTCAGCAACCGCATACGCCCGAACCATTTCTTCCCCCATAGCGCCCCCTAAAAAGGCAACGTGATTACGCTGAAACTCCACGTTTTTAGGAAGATCTTTTTTCAATTCGGCAATAATGGGCTCAAACGCAAAACAATGAGGGCAATAATAGGAAAAGAATTCCATCACCTGAGGGTGTTCGGTCGCCTGCTGGCGCACAACCGTATAATTCACTCCCTCTTTAAAACCTGTCGCCGCATGGGCTAAAGGGATCAAACATAATGCAAATAAACATATGAGCAATTTTTTCATCACGGCACTATTCCTGTCTAAAAAGGCGTTGTTAGATTACGGGGTTCAGCGAATGAGATCAATCCGTTCAGCTTGTTTACTGGGTATCAAAACCACACCCGATGAGACGCAGGCCGATTTGAACTTGCCATCGAGACATTTCCTCATCCCCGCGCCTCGAACGGATCCATCTCAAACGCTAATAAGGGATCAAAGACAACGGCGGTTCTTGCAAAGCCGCTAGCTGCTCTTTGAGTGACAATATTTGGTTTTCCCAATATTGCTGACTATTAAACCACGGGAACGCCCGCTGAAACGCGCTATCCTCCCAACGTTTCGCCAACCATCCCATATAATGGATCATTCGCATCGCCCGCAATGGCTCAATCAACCGCAGCTGTTCGGTGGGGAAATGACAAAAATCTTCATACCCTTCCAACAATGTTTCGAGTTGCAACCGCTGCTCATTTTGATCGCCATTTAATAACATCCAGAGATCTTGGACCACCGGGCCAGAACGCGCATCATCCAGATCGACCAAAATCGGCCCATCACGCCATAAAATATTGCCGGGATGACAATCACCATGCAGCCGGATCGACTGTTGCGGCCGATACTGCTGCCGAACCTGCTCGGCAACCTGTTGCGCGATGGTAAAAAAAGGCGTTTGCAGAGATTCAGGTAACCACTGCTGTAACTCCGTTAAAGGCAAATCAACATAGTCATGAAGGGTGATTTCAGGACGATACTGAAATTTTTTACCCGCAGCGAGCTGATGGATCCGCCCCATATACTGCCCCAGTTGCGCCAACTGATCGAGATTATCCACCTCAAAATTCCGCCCTCCGGCGCTGGGGAACACCGCAAACCGCAGATCGTCAAACGCCAGCAGACTTTCACCCTCAAATTTTAAAGGAGCCACCACCGGCAGTTCCGCTTCAATCAATTCAAAACAGAACTGATGCTCTTCTAAAATCTGAGCATCACTCCAGCGCTGCGGACGGTAAAATTTCACCACATAACGATTTCCATCATCAGCGTGAAACTGATAAACCCGATTTTCATAACTATTTAAAGCCAGCAGACCACTATCCGCGTACAAATGCACACTTTCCAGTGCATCCAACAACCGTTCAGGATAAAGGTTTGAAAAATTAAAGTCGGACATACGGCATCAGGGCAAAATGAATGATAGAGCTATCTTAGCATTGTGCCCCAACGGACGCAGATATTTCAGATCGAGAAATATCTGGTGATGGGCTGGGCCACTTATCAGCCGTTCTTATCAAGACTTAGCCCAAATGCATATGAAGAAAACTTAAATTTTCGACATGGTACAATTAATCACAGCTTTCTCTGTATATAGTGTTTGCTTCATAGCGTATTTTTAGTGTTTTATATCATTTAGACGGTCAGACTCAGAAACTTTACGCCGCGAGCCACGCCCAAAACTGTGAAAAGACACCGCTTGTTGCGGATGTTCCGGCTCGTTTTAACGCCGAATTTATGTGACGATTATGGGCAAAATCAGATGGCCCATCCCCGAAAAACCATAAAGAGGCCCTCCATTCAGGGGTATTTTATTCTGAGGATGGAGAAGCCATAATGGAAAGGATATTCAGTGATACCTAACTATCAGCAGTTTATGCGGCCTTTTCTTGAAATCGCACTGGCCGCCAAAGCGCAAGGATCCGCAGAAGTAAAGCTTCGGGATGTGATCAATCAACTAGCTGATACATATCAGCTTTCTGATGATGAACGCAGTGAAACGCTGCCTAGTGGCCGCCAAACCGTACTGGATAACCGGGTCGGCTGGGCGCGGACTTACTTATCAAAAGCGGGCGTGAAGGATATAAAAACGGGATTACCACTTACGGCAGATGATCTCGCCAAAAGTGAATACACTGGCAAAGACTTCGACGATGAACTCTTTATAGGACTACGCCCCCCAAAAATATGCGCAGATCTATTCAAACTATTGTGTGAAAATGGCGGGCCAGAGCAAGTTGGAATCAGTCGGTTGAACTTGAGTTAGTTCCCCATCCATTGCAATCATCCCATCAGGCTATTGCTCTGGATTTCTCTATGGAATCCTCACCGGATTGGCATCGCAGCATTAAGTTAAGACTTCCCCTTGCTGGTTATTATCTTCGTTACTGGAATGTGGATTGTACGGAAGATCACAGCCTCACAGGACGAGAACATTTATTGTGGCTGCGTAATGCCAGCCAGTTAAAAGATATTGCAGAGCTCGATTATTGCCCCAAAGGCATAACGAACTCATCACAAGAAGAATTTCGAGCCATACGCTCAACAGAATTAGGATAAACAGATGGACCACAGCGTACATAATAAACTTGTCTCATTTATCTGGAATATCGCCGACGATTGTCTGCGTGACGTTTATGTTCGGGGTAAATACCGCGATGTCATTTTGCCTATGGTGGTGTTAAGACGTTTAGATACGCTGCTTGAACCTAGCAAAGATGCCGTATTGGAAGAAGTTCGCTTTCAAAAAGAAGAGATGAATGCGGTGGAGCTGGATGGTGACCCATTGCGTGATGCGTCAGGTTATGTGTTTTACAACACGTCGAAATGGACGTTAAGAAGCTTATATAACGCAGCAACGAACAACCAGCAAATCCTGCTGGCAAACTTCGAAGAATATTTGCTTGGTTTTAGCGAGAACGTTAAAGAGATTATTGATTGTTTTAAGCTTAAAGATCAGATCAAACATATGGCATCGAAAGATGTGCTATTGGATGTGGTCGAGAAATTTATCTCGCCTAAGATTAACTTAACGCCCAATGAAGCGACTGATCCTGACGGTTACAAGTTACTGGCGTTAAGCAACTTAGGCATGGGGTATGTGTTCGAAGAGCTTATCCGCAAGTTTAATGAAGAGAACAACGAAGAAGCCGGGGAGCACTTTACCCCACGTGAAGTAATTGAGCTAATGACTCACCTGGTATTCGATCCAATCAAAGACAAACTTCCTGGAGTGATGACAGTTTATGACCCAGCCTGTGGTAGCGGCGGTATGTTGACTGAGTCGCAGAAGTTTATTGAAGAGAAGTACCCAAGCCTTGGGGCGAATCGTGATATCTACCTGTATGGTAAAGAAATCAACGATGAGACTTATGCTATTTGTAAGTCAGACATGATGATCAAAAACAACAACCCGGAACACATTAAAGTGGGCTCAACGCTTTCAACGGATGAGTTCTCGGGGATGAAGTTCGATTTTATGCTGTCTAACCCACCTTATGGTAAGAGCTGGGCGTCTGAGCAGAAGTACATCTACATCAAAGATAGTAAGGATGTGATTGACCCACGCTTTAAAGTCAAACTGAAAGACTTTTGGGGTAATGAAGAAGAGCAGGATGCAACGCCACGTTCTAGTGACGGCCAATTACTGTTTTTGATGGAGATGGTCAATAAGATGAAAGAGCCATCGTCAACAGAAACTCAGATCGGTTCTCGGATTGCTTCCGTTCATAATGGCTCAAGCTTGTTTACCGGTGATGCAGGCAGTGGTGAAAGTAATATCCGTCGTTATATCATCGAAAACGATATGCTATACGCGATTGTGCAATTACCAAACAACCTGTTCTACAACACCGGTATTACTACCTATATCTGGTTATTAAGTAATAACAAACCTGATAGTCGTAAAGGTAAAGTTCAGTTGATTGATGCCAGCTTACTTTACCGAAAACTACGTAAAAATTTGGGTAACAAAAACTGTGAATTTTCACCGGAACAGATCGATGAAATCACTCAAACTTATCTGACTGGTGCTGTGGTTGAACGTCAGCTAGATGAAAATAACGATCCTATCGGTATTGCTAGCCAAGTATTCGATAATGATGATTTTGGTTATTACAAAGTCACGATCGAGCGCCCCGACCGTCGCAAAGCGAAGTTTACTCAAGAAGCGGTTGATACATTGCGTTTTGATAAGCAACTTTCTGAGGTAATGGAGTATCTGTATTCTGAATATGGTGACAAAGTGTATGTCACCAAAGGTTACGGCGATGACCAGAAACACAGTTTCCTAAAATCGATGAAAAAAGAGATAGCTGCTTGGTGTGAAGATAACGACATTAACCTTAATAAAAAAGCACAGACTAAACTACTGGATGTTAAATTCTGGCTGTCGCTTAAAGCACTGGTTGAAACGTCAGAACAGCTGATGAACGCAATTGGTAGCGATGAGTTCGATGATTACAACGTGTTCAAATTGCAGGTTGAGCAAGAGCTTAAAGCGAGCAAAGTGAAGCTTTCTGCTTCAGAAAAAAATGCTATTTTAAATGCCGTAAGTTGGTATGACGAAAATGCCGCTAAAGTGGTCAAGAAAGTTGTAAAACTGAATGATGAAAAACTGCAAGATTTGCTTGATCGTTATGAGTGTAAAGAAGCAGATTTACCTGATTTTGGTTATCACCCAACCGGCAAAAAACATGAATTTACGACTTACGAAAGCAGCTCCGATCTTCGTGATAGTGAATCTGTGCCTATTAAGAATAGTATCTATCAATATTTCCTTGATGAAGTGAAACCACATGTCGATGAAGCATGGATTAATTTAGATTCCGTGAAGATTGGCTACGAGATCAGTTTTAATAAATACTTTTATCGTCATAAGCCATTACGGGAACTCAGTGATGTAGCCTCAGATATCATTAGACTTGAACAAAAGGCAGAAGGTTTGATTGCACAAATCCTTGGTGTATCAACAGAACACGTTAGCAGCGTCAATAAGGTTCAGGAGTAAGGAGGCGAATATGGAAAGTATAATCGCAATGCCTAAATATGAAACTTATAAAGATTCCGGATATGCTTGGATAGGTAAGATCCCTGCTGATTGGGCAATATCAAGATTAGGATCGTGCTTGACGCCTGTATCGGTAAAAAATTATCCAGAACTTCCTTTGTTATCAATTACAAGGGAACTTGGTGTTATTGAACGTGATATTGAGGATCAAGAGTCAAATCATAATTATATTCCGGATGATTTGAGTGGATACAAGTTGCTCAAGAAAGGTCAGTTTGGAATGAATAAAATGAAAGCATGGCAAGGGTCATATGGAGTATCAAAATATACAGGTATTGTTAGTCCTGCATATTTCATATTTGATTTTGCCAAGGCGATGAATCCTGAATTTTTCAATTGGGCAATCCGAAGTAAACTTTACGTATCTTATTTTGGAAGTGCTTCTGATGGCGTACGTGTCGGTCAATGGGATTTGTCCAAAACTAGAATGAAAGATATCCCGTTTATCTTACCTGATGAAAAGCAACAGGAACTTATAGCTAAATTCCTTGATAAAAAAACATCCCAAATTGATGAAGCCATTGCCATAAAAGAAAAGCAAATTAGTTTGTTAAAAGAGCGTAAGCAAATCATTATTCAGCAGGCGGTGACGCAAGGGCTTGATCCAACTGTACCTTTGAAGGACTCTTGTGTCGATTGGATTGGGAATATTCCTGATGATTGGGAAGTCATTCCTCTTAAGAGGCTTTGTCGTGCATACGGAAGAATTGGTTTTCGAGGCTATAGTACATCTGACTTAGTTGGGCAAGGTGAAGGGGCCGTTACTCTCAGTCCATCAAACTTGACAGAGGGAGAAATGAATTACAGCAAATGCTCTTATTTAAGTTGGGATAAGTATAATGAATCCCCGGAGATCCAAATAAAGAATGGAGATATATTAATTGTTAAAACGGGATCTAGTTTTGGTAAAACGGGCTTGGTTTGTGATTTGCCTGAACCCGCAACGATTAATCCACAATTGTTAGTTTTGAAGGATGTTTCTATTAATGCAGATTATTTGTATTTCTTAATTTCATCTTGTATGTATCAAGATGAAATTAAGAAAAGAGTGATTGGTAGTACTATACCAACTATTTCCGAAACACGATTACTTTCAATGCATGCCTTAGTCCCGAATAATGAGTTACAAGAAGAAATTGTGTTATATATATACAAAGCTTCACTGGAGTTAAATAAAGCAATATATTCTTTAAATTTACAGATAGATAAATTTAAAGAATACAAATCCTCTCTTGTAAACAGCTCTGTCACCGGAAAAATCAAAATAACGCCTGAAATGGTAGAAGACTAAAGGAGGCGTTATGTTTACGGTCAATCATCAAACTAATCGAATCAGTCCGGTAAAAACTAAGAAGTTCAGTGAGCTGGGCTTCTCTGAACGCAAACATCTTCAGGAGTGGTTAGCCCATCAGCCGGATGAGCTAGGGGAAGAACTCCTGATTATTCAAAAAGAGTTCGATGGCTTTGATGATACCCGTGAACGCCTTGACTTATTGGCTCTGGATAAAGATGGCAACCTAGTCATTATCGAGAACAAACTCGATGATTCCGGTCGTGATGTAGTGTGGCAGGCACTTAAGTATGCTTCATACTGTGCCAGCCTTACTAAGGGACAGATTGTTGATATTTACCAGCAGTATTTGGACCGCTATGAACCGCTGCAAGGCGAACGTGATTTATTAAACCAACCACAAAACGCAGTGCAGCGCATCAGTGAATTCTTAGATGCGCCTGATTTAGATGAAATCAAACTCAACTTGGGTAATAGTCAGCGTTTGATGTTAGTGGCCGCCAATTTCCGTAAAGAGGTCACCAGCACAGCGTTATGGTTACTTGGTCAAGGTCTGAGTATCCAGTGCTTTAAAGTCACTCCTTATGCTCTAGACGATCAGCTTCTTATCAATATCGACCAAATCATTCCTACCCCAGAAGCAAAAGAACTCATGATTGGCATTAATGCCAAAGAAGCGGAAGAAAAAAACACAGAAGTGGTTTTGAAAAATCGTCACTCGGTGAGGCGAGAGTATTGGGAACAGGCTTTAGAAGTGTTTCAAAAGAGCTCATTAAATGCGTTTGGTAATTTAGTGCTTCTAAGCCCGGGAGAAAACTCTTCCTACAGCAACCAAAGGTAGCAAAGAAAAAAGCGGATTTCGATTCTAAGCCACGTTATGACGCGTTGAAGCTGAAAGATATTTTTGAAACATACACGCAATCAGATAACCAATGGTCTGCCAACGAAATAGAAAAACATCAACAGAACATGTTGGCATTGTTGGAAAAACATTACACACAAGGAGTAGTAACCGATGGTCAGTAATACTAACGAGCAGGCGTTAGAGGCTAGTATTGAAAAAGCACTTACTGGCCATTGCCTTGAAGAGCAAAAGGTCGGTATTTCTGAAGCTCCTGTCACGCCTTATGGTATACAACATTGCGGTTATCTATCTGGGTTTCCTTCTGATTTCAATATGCAGTACGCATTGGATGATCGTTTCTTTTGGCAGTTTCTTGAAGACTCTCAGGAACAAGAACTGGCTAAACTGAAAAAGAACAATCCGAGTGACTGGCAACGTAAGATTCTAGAGCGTTATGACCGTTTGATCAAAAAGCATGGGGTGTTGCATCTGCTTAAAAAGGGACTGAAAGTTGATGATGCCCATTTAAACCTCATGTATCCGGCACCGTTAGCGAGCAGCAGTGACAAGGTAAAACAAAATTTTGCAGCTAATATTTTCAGTTGTACACGTCAGCTTCGTTACTCATTAGCCAATCCACTGCAAGAAATAGATATGGTGCTGTTTGTCAACGGTATTCCAATTATCACGCTTGAGTTGAAAAATGCGTGGACCGGACAAACCGCACGTTACCATGGTCAAAAACAGTATCGTGAAGACAGAGATACCACTCAGCCACTTCTGACTTTTGGTCGTTGTCTGGTCCATATGGCAGCCGATACTGATGAAGTGTATATGACCACAAAATTAGCTGGGAAAAATACTTTCTTCCTGCCTTTCAATAAAGGTTATAACCATGGTAAAGGGAATCCGCCAAACCCTAACGGTCATCGCACGGCATATCTATGGGAAGAAGTCTTCACCAAAAATAGTATCGCTAACATTATTCAACACTTTGTGCGTCTTGATGGCGGTAGTAAAACCCCATTAGCGAAACGTACCTTATTCTTCCCGCGTTACCATCAGCTTGATGTTGTACGTAAATTGATTGCTCATGCATCCATTCATGGTGTAGGTCATACATACTTGATTCAGCATTCTGCAGGGTCTGGTAAATCAAACTCCATCACCTGGGCTGCGTATCAACTGATAGAAACGTATCCTGAAACTAACGACGTTTCCGGTGGTAAGGGAATGGAACAACCTCTGTTTGACTCTGTTATCGTTGTAACAGACCGTCGTTTACTTGATAAACAACTGAGAGATAACATTAAAGAGTTTTCCGAGGTTAAAAACATTATCGCTCCGGCTCTTACCTCTTCCGAGCTTAAACGCGCCTTGGAGGGTGGTAAAAAAATTATTATCACCACGATTCAAAAATTCCCATTTATTATCGATGGGATTGAAGATCTCAGTGATAAACGTTTCGCGGTGATCATCGATGAAGCACATAGCTCCCAGTCAGGTTCTGCGCATGACAATATGAACCGGGCAATGGGTAAACAATATGTCGAAGCTGAAGAATATGCACAAGATAAAATTCTTCAGGCGATGAAATCACGCAAAATGTGTGGCAATGCCTCGTATCTTGCTTTTACTGCAACGCCTAAAAACACGACTTTGGAGAAGTTTGGTCAGCAGCAATCGGATGGTACGTTTAAACCATTCCACCTTTATTCGATGAAGCAGGCGATTGAAGAAGGTTTCATTCTGGATGTGCTAGCCAACTATACGACTTATAGAAGCTATTACGAGATTGAAAAGTCGATAGCTGAAAATCCTGAATTTGATACCAAGAAAGCTCAGAAGAAACTAAGGGCTTTTGTTGAACGTAGTCAACAAACGATCGATACGAAAGCTGAAATAATGCTGGAACATTTTATACCTTCTGTCGTTAACGCTAAGAAGTTAAAAGGCAAAGGTAAAGGTATGGTTGTTACTCAGAACATCGAGACTGCTATACGTTATTACAGAGCTATTCGCCGTATTCTTGAAGAATTAGGAAATCCATTTAAGGTTCTGATTGCGTTCTCTGGTACGAAAGAAGTTGACGGTATTGAGTACACTGAGGCTGACTTAAACGGTTTTCCCGATACAGATACCAAAGATTATTTCGATGTCAATTATAAGCGTAAGCAACCCGACGACCCTATTCCTAAACATATCAATCAGGATGAGTACCGCTTACTTGTTGTGGCCAATAAGTATCTTACTGGTTTTGACCAACCTAAGCTCTGTGCCATGTATGTGGATAAAAAGCTAGCAGGTGTTTTGTGTGTTCAAGCATTATCCCGACTCAACCGTAGTGCCCCTAAGTTGGGTAAGAAAACCGAAGATTTGTTTGTTTTGGATTTCTTTAACGCAGTAGAAGATATTCAAGCTGCATTTGATCCTTTCTATACCGCTACATCTCTCTCTCAAGCGACTGATATCAATGTCCTGCATGAGTTGAAAGATGACCTAGATGATGTTGGCGTATATGAATGGTATGAAGTTGAAGATTTCGTCACTCGCTATTTTAGTAACGAAGATGCACAAACGTTAAGCCCCATCATTGATACCGCAGTAGCTCGATTCGATGATGAGCTTAGTCTAGAGCCTGAAGAACAGGTTGATTTCAAGATTAAAGCTAAACAGTTTGTAAAAATTTACGGTCAGATGGCGTCAATTATGCCGTATGAAATTGTGGAATGGGAAAAGCTATTCTGGTTCCTTAAATTTTTGATTCCTAAGCTGAAAGTAGATGATCCAGATGCAGATGCTTTTGATAAGCTTTTGGAATCGGTTGACCTGAGCTCATATGGGTTACAACGAGTTAAGCTAAATCAGTCAATTAATTTGAATGCTGATGAACCCCCCGTTGACCCGCAGAACCCTAACCCTAGAAGTGCTCATGGTGGTGATACTGAAACGGACCCACTTGATGATATTATTCGTACCTTTAACGAGCGCTGGTTCCAAGGGTGGAGCTCCACGCCAGAAGAACAACGTATCAAATTTATCAAGATTGCCGAGAGTGTCCGTCAACACCCGGATTTTGAATCGAAATACAAAAATAACCCAGACCCGGTAAACCGAGAGTTGGTGTATAAAAGAATACTCAAGGAAGTCATGCTCCGCCGTCGTAAAGAAGACATGGAGTTCTACAAGCTATTTGCTTCAGATGCGGCATTTGAAACTGCGTTGACTCATAGTACACAGCGTATGGTTGAATTGGATGTAAATCCAAGTATCTAGATTTAAATGGTTCATGTAATTCAAACTGTATGGAGCTGAAATACATCTAACAAAGTGGCGACCATTTTAAAACGAAGACAAATTTCCTTATTAATTATTAGCTGGTTAGCGCAATTAGCTAAATTTTTACTGGTATGTTTGTCTTCACTCTAATTTGATTTGTCTTCGTTTTAATTTGCTCCATACATTAACCGCTAAACAGGCGTGACTCTTAAAGTAATCCGCGGGCTTTTAGAATGGCGGTTTTAAAATCTTCTTCATAATCTTTAGCCAATCCTGGAATCGCTTTGCCTTCACCGGTCTGGATCATTTTTAACTGATAGATCAATGAGTCATCACTGAGCTCGGTTAAATCGCCTTGAAAGCCAGATTCTTTCGCCAGCTTCGCCAACATCTCAGTCAGGTTCAGCTCCTGATTTTCTAACCAAACCGGAGTCAGTAATTCGATTAATTCTTCAATACGATGACATTGCATGATCTCGCTCCTTTATTTATTTTTTGTGAGGGCTCTACTCATGAGAGTACAACAAAACCAACGCCCCTGAATGATCTACCATAAAATGTAAGGAAAAGACACTTTAACTTTCATCCACAAATCGTTGCCGTTGATTTCGACCTGCCCGTTTGGCCTGATAGAGTGCTTCATCGGCTTGTTGCATCAACAATAACGCGGAGCGCTGCGGATCGCCCACCCCGGTTGCAATCCCAATACTGACGGTGACCCATGAAGAAACATCCGAACATTCATGAACCAGCGTCTCATTGAGTAACCGGTTTTGGATCCGTGCGGCAACCTTATCACCACTTTGCTCCGTCGCATTCGGGAGCAACACGACAAATTCTTCGCCCCCGTAACGAAATGCACAATCATCTTCTCGCAAGATAGACTGTTCTAGCACATCGGCAATATGAATCAGGCACTGATCGCCCTGAATATGCCCATAGTGATCATTATAGGCTTTAAAATAATCGACATCGATCATCAGCAGACTGATCGGTTTACCACTTCGGGAAGACTGTCGCCACCATTTATCCAATTTACGATCAAACATAGAACGGTTATATAACCCCGTCAGGGCATCGGTCTCACTGCGATGGCGCATCATACGATTCGCCTGTCGCAAATCACTGACTAAGGCCTGATTTTCTACCATCCGGGTAAAGACGTCGTACAAAATATGATAGGAACGGCGTTGGATATAATTAATGACGCCCCAGGTCAGCACTTGCGCCATCAGCAAACCTATTTGCATCACATTTTGATAGTCGATGAGATAGGCCAGAACAATTAAGGTCGGGATCCAGAAACTGTTAAAACTGGCCCGATGTGCCTGCAACGGCAAAATCATCACCGGGATCAGCGCCATCAACAAGACCTGACAAAGTTGCTGATTGACGGCAGGGAGCAACGGAAAGAACAGCAGCAATGACAAACAGTGGTAAAAACCACCGAATCCCATTAAGACAAACATCATCTTTTCAATATGGGCCGGGGTTCCCCAGCCGTGATACCGGATCTGCAATTTAATAAAAACCGCGCTACAGCTGACCACCACGGCAAAACCAACCACCCATAACCCCAACCACAAATTAGGGACATGTTGCCACACCAGCCCAATCCAAATAATGCCATAGACGAAACCCACCCACATTCCGGCGGCACCGCTATGCAAAATGTATCGGGCAAATTCCTGACGTATTTGAAGACGTTCCTGTGACACGCAATGCCCTCAGCCAAAGTTAACAGATGAAAAATAAAGCGCGATATTCTATCATGAGCGCTTTAGTAGCGGTTAAAAATAATACGAAATACCACAATTCTAACGATAGGTATGCCTTCTTTTCAAACTATCGTAAAATGGTGCGTGATACACTACTGCTTTGATCTAGTTCCTTGCCTAATAAGTGGTAATCGTTAAAGTAGAACCATTTTTAGGCTACAGATAGGCTTCATCGTCTGTTGGTCAACCTATTAAAAACATATCTGGACTATTGATTATGCTAGAAAACATAAATCCAACCACGACTTCTGCGTGGAAAGAACTACAAGCCCATTTTGCTCAGATGCAGCAAACCAATCTTAAAGAGCTTTTTGCCAACGATTCTCAACGCTTTGACAAGTTTACGGCTTCTTTTAACGATCAGATCCTTCTCGATTATTCTAAAAACTTGATCACTGAAGAAACTCTCGAAAAACTCTTCAAACTGGCTGAAGAATGTAAACTTTCCAGTGCTATTAAAGCGATGTTTGGCGGTGAAAAAATTAACCGTACTGAAGATCGTGCCGTGCTTCACACTGCGCTGCGTAATCGTAGCAACACCCCGATCACAGTAGACGGTCAGGATGTGATGCCTGAAGTCAACGCCGTACTGGCTAAAATGAAAGCCTTCTGCGCTAAAATCCATAGCGGAGAATGGAAAGGCTATACTGGCAAAACCATTAACAGCATTGTAAACATCGGTATCGGGGGCTCAGATTTAGGCCCGGTCATGATTACCGAAGCGCTGAAATTCTATAAAAAAGAACAAATTGATAGTTATTTTGTTTCGAATGTCGATGGTACTCACATTGCCGAAACCCTGAAAAAAGTCGATCCTGAAACCACTTTATTCCTGATCGCTTCTAAAACCTTTACCACTCAAGAAACCATGACCAATGCCCATAGTGCTCGGGATTGGTTCTTAGCCTCTGCTAAAGATGAATCTCAAGTAGCCAAACACTTTGCGGCACTTTCAACCAATACCAAAGCCGTGTCAGAATTTGGGATTGATACCGCTAACATGTTTGAATTCTGGGACTGGGTCGGCGGCCGTTATTCATCTTGGTCTGCTATCGGTCTTTCTATTGCCCTGTCTATTGGCTTCGACAATTTTGAAGAACTGTTGGAAGGTGCTTATGAAATGGATCAGCATTTCACGACCACACCACTTCATAAAAACCTGCCAGTATTGATGGGTCTTATCGGGATCTGGTACAACAACTTCTACGGCAGCGAAACTGTAGCGATTCTCCCTTACGATCAATACATGCATCGTTTCCCTGCATACTTCCAGCAAGGCGATATGGAATCCAACGGGAAATATGTAGACCGTAACGGGAATCCAGTTGATTATCAGACCGGTCCTATCATTTGGGGTGAAGCCGGCACTAATGGTCAGCATGCGTTCTACCAGTTGATCCATCAGGGCACTAAACTGATTCCTGCGGACTTTATTGCCCCAGCACAGACTCATAACCCACTGGGCGATCATCATCAGAAACTGCTCTCAAACTTCTTTGCTCAAACAGAAGCTTTAGCTTTTGGTAAAGATGCCGATGCCGTTCGTGCTGAATTTGCAGCTCAAGGCAAAGCCGCCGATGAAATCGAACACTTGGTTCCATTTAAAGTTTTCTTGGGTAACCACCCAACCAACTCGATTCTGTTACAAAAAATCACACCACGGTCTTTAGGTTCCCTCATTGCTCTGTATGAACATAAAATCTTTGTTCAGGGGATCATCTGGAACATTTTCACATTTGACCAATGGGGTGTTGAATTAGGAAAACAATTGGCCAACAACATTCTTCCAGAACTCAAAGATGATGCCACTGTTTCCAGTCATGACAGTTCAACCAACGGTCTGATCAACACCTTTAAAAAATGGCGTTGATTTGTTGTTTTATCGGATCAGCTCAATAACTGCAAAGAGGGCCGCATTTGGCCCTCTTTTTTCGGTTGAATACAAGAGTTTCGAATATCCTTAAAGAAGTAGGATCCTAAAGGACGCGATAGTGCATTATTTACAGACTCTTCGATGGAAATTATTCCCCTGGCTGGCTGGTATAGTGCTGGCGTTCATCTTTTTAGTCATTCTATTTCTAACTCAACATATTTATAACGAACAAATTCAGCAGACCAGTTTTAACGAACAGGTTGAACGGCTTTATGAAACCTTAAATCATCAAATCCATACCACTATTGAGCATGTTGAAAAAAGTCCGGCCATTTCACCTCAATGCGATCCGCAAGATATCTATACCTTAAGACAGCTACAGTTCGATAATTCTCATATTGCTTTGTTCGGATTAATCAGCCCACAGGGAACGGTCTTATGCACCAGTTGGGGGGCTCCCAAAGCCGTTCATCATGTGAAGCAGTTACAACTCACCGAAAATAAAATGCGCCTTATCGGCCCGATTGCACTGAACTATCTTGAGCGACCTTCATTTATTCTCGGTTGGGGATTACCCAATCACTATGCCTTATATGGCTGGCTACCGATCCATCATCTCAGCAACATTTTTTCCCAGATGGATCAAAATATTCATGTCGAAATCATCCATAGCGACACACTCAACACGATGTTGCAATCGAATTTTCCGGAATCGGCGGCCGCCAAAAAAATGCGCCCGATTTATACCCCGATTCAAAAACGGGAACAGCATGAGCGACAGGTCGAAGGTCATCATCTCTATTATTTCAGAGCCCCATTTAAAGACTTACCGCATATTGCCTTATATGCCAGCTACGATCTGAAGCATTCTATTTTACCGGTTAATTTTGAACCGCTGTGGTACATGATGGCTTTTGCCATTTTTATTTCCGCTACGCTGACCATACTGCAACTCCGTAAAACTCTCGAAGACTCCCGCTGGACCTTAAAGCACGCCTTAAATAATCATCAGCTCGTCAATTATTTTCAGCCAGTATTTAACACCCACACCCAACAAGTGGAAGGCGTTGAGGTTCTGGTGCGCTGGCAACATCCGCGTCAAGGGTTACTCACCCCCCAACATTTTTTAGCCAATCTGATCCGTTACCGACTCTGTGATCAGTTTTTACTCCAACAATTAAAACAGCTCCCGGAACAGCTGGCTCCCATCAAGCAGATCAATCCGGCGCTAAAGGTTAATATTAATGTGCTGGCCCACCAATTGATGAATCCACTAGTCATTCAAGGGATCCATCAGTTACAACAGCAGATCGGTTCCGTCATCATCGAATTAACGGAACAAGAATTAGTCAGTGATCAACCATTATTCCTAGATGTACTGGAACAGCTGCGCGAGGATCGGATCAAAATCGCAATTGATGATTTTGGAACTGGATTCTCCAGTCTGAGTTATCTGCAAAAATTTCCGGTGGATCTACTCAAAATTGACCAGATGTTTGTCGCCTCTATCGGCACTGACGCCGTAAATACCCCGGTGCTGGAAAGTATTATCCATCTCGGACATCGTTTGCATATCCAGATGGTTGCCGAAGGCGTTGAGACCTTTGAACAATCAGAAAAATTAAATAGAATGGGTATTGTCTTTCAGCAAGGATGGCTACACGGAAAACCGATTCCGGCCAGTCAGCTATTATCGTTAAAAGTATTTAGCAAAACACCTGATTAGGGGGCGGCCATCACTACCGGCTTTTTACTAAACCGCAGCAGCTATGACCGACAGGGCCAACCGGTCATTGACTTATGGCTCGCCACTGAGCAGGGTTGTGTTAATCTGCTCATCGAGGATCAACAACCGTTGCTGTTCGTCGTATCTGATCAGCTGCAAACCGTCACCCAAGTATTACCCCCCGATAGCTTCACGACCAAACCGTTATCCTTTATGACCTTTAATCAGCAAACGGTGATCCCCCTTTATTTTAAAAATCTGCACACTTTTTACGAAGCACGCAAGCAACTGACCGATCACCATCTGCTCCATTTTGAGAGCGATTTGCGTCATCATGAACGTTACCTCATGGAGCGTTTCGCTTATGGAATGGTGGAATTCTATGGGCAAGCCGTTGCCAACAAAGGTTACACCCAATACCGTCAGGTCAAACTGCGAGGCTGTGAAGCGGCCATTCCGCCTCTCACCACGCTGTCGGTCGATCTGGAATGTTCACGACACGGGCATTTGTATTGTATTGGTCTGAGCGGATCCGACTACGAAAAAGTATTGATGATCGGTAGCCAACCGGCGGACCCACCGCCTTCTTATATCGAATGGGTTGCGGATGAAGTGACGCTCCTGCAACGATTCATCCGTGAAATTCAGGACCGTGATCCTGATCTGCTCATCGGTTGGAACGTGATCCAATTCGATTGCCAACTATTGGCCCGCCGGGCCCAGCACCACCAGATCCCGTTGCGTCTGGGTCGAGCCGGAAAACTCGCCCGCTGGCAACCGGCCAGTGAATACCGGCAAGGCTTTTTTGATATTCCGGGTCGCGTGGTGATCGACGGCATTCAAGGGCTCAAAACCGCCACCTACCAGTTTGATAGTTTCAGTTTGGAATCCGTGGCACAACAGCTGCTGGGAGAAGGCAAGCTCAGCGACGATCCGGATCACCGGATGGATGAAATCGAACGTCAATTTCATCAAGATAAGCCCCAGTTAGCCGCGTATAACCTGCAAGATTGCCGATTAGTCGAAGCTATCTTTGCCAAAACCCATCTCATTGAATATCTGTGTCTGCGTAGCCAACTCACCGGACTCGATTTAGACCGTCCCGGAGGCAGTGTCGCAGCCTTTACCAACATGTATCTTCCCAAATTACATCGGGCCGGCTACATCGCCCCTAATCTTAGCGAAGAGGAGGGATTAGCCAGCCCCGGGGGCTATGTGATGGATTCAAAGCCGGGCCTTTATGAAAACGTGCTGGTCCTTGATTTTAAAAGCCTGTATCCCTCGATTATCCGAACCTTCAAGATCGATCCGATGGGGCTCATCGAAGGTTTAAAACACCCAGAACACAGTATTGACGGTTTCTTAGGGGCCCGTTTTTCCAGAACCCAACATTATCTCCCGGCGATTATTGACGCGCTGTGGCAACAACGGGATAAAGCCAAACAACAACAAGATAAGGCCCGCTCCCAGGCGATTAAGATTCTGATGAACAGTTTTTATGGTGTCTTAGGTTCTGGCGGATGCCGCTTTTATGATCCGCGGCTGGCCAGTTCTATTACCATGCGTGGCCATGAAATCATGCAACAAACGGCTGCCTGGATCCATGAAGCGGGCTATGACGTGATCTATGGGGATACCGATTCGACATTTGTTTTACTCGGTCCGGGTTATGATGCCGATCAGGCGGCTCGGATCGGACAACAGCTTGAGCAACAGATCAATCAGCGCTGGCAAGCCAGCATCCGCCAAAAATTCGATCTGGACTGCGCGTTAGAACTAGAGTTTGAAACCCATTATCAGCGTTTTCATATGCCGACTATTCGGGGCTCTCAGGCCGGGAGTAAAAAACGTTACGCCGGGCTAAAAGCCGATGGCGAGTTGATTTTTAAAGGGCTAGAAACCGTCCGGAGCGACTGGACCGAGCTGGCCAAACAATTTCAAACCCAGTTATATCAGCTCATCTTTACGCATCAGGACCCAACCCCCATGATCCGAAAATTTGTCGCTGAAACACTTTCAGGACAGCGAGATCAGGATTTAATTTACCGAAAACGGCTCCGGCGTCCTCTAGCCGCCTATCAAAAAAATATTCCACCGCAGGTTCGAGCCGCTCGAGAAGCCGACCAACAAAACCAACAACAGGGCAAATCACTCCGTTATCAACATCAGGGATGGATCCGCTATCTCATCACACTGTCGGGACCACAGGCCGTTGAATGTCAAAGTGCTCCTATCGATTATCAACACTATGTTGAAAAACAGCTACAGCCGGTCGCCGATGCGATTCTGCCGGAAATCAATCTGGATTTTCATTCCATCACCAGCGCTCAGATAGACCTGTTTTAAATTTTTAATCACTCCACTGTGCGTGATTATGCTCAGCAGTCCCTCGCCACCAGCACCACAATCGAATGCGGCTCCAGTAATATCGAGGCTTGATGATATGGTTTGGCCTCACCCATATCACAAATATCATCCGGAGAAGGCGCTGCCGTATTCAAAACTAGCCGCCATTGCTGTCGATCAATCGTCGGCAACTCAAATGTTAACGGTTGCCAATACGCATTCACCGCCAAATAAAGATGTTCGTTGCGATACGGCAGGGCGTAACTCAACGCGATGGAATGTGAATCATCGGCATAATCCGGCTGATCGACATGAACCCCATGTTTCTGGATCCGTCCATCATCGAGAATATGACTCAACGTGTCGTGGATCCGGTGTTCCAATGCCGGATCTTTAAACCGAAGCTCAATTAGTTTTCGGACAAAACGCGCCAGATCCTGATACTGTTCGGCCCGTTTCCAGTCAAACCAACTCAGCGCATTATCCTGACAGTATCCGTTATTATTGCCCCGTTGGGTACGGCCGACTTCATCTCCCATCGAGATCATCGGAGTTCCCAGCGACAGCAGTAAAATTGTAAAGAAATTTTTCATCTGTCGCTGGCGCAGCTGTAAGATGACCGGATCAGTCAGCCCGTCTTCTCCCTCATAACCAAAGTTATAAGATAAATTGTGATTGTCACCGTCCCGATTATCTTCGCCATTTGCGAGATTATTTTTGCTGTTATAACTCACCAGATCGTTCAGGGTAAAACCATCATGGGCCGTGATAAAATTGATTGATCGCTGTGGAGTTCGATGATCGTCATAATACAGATCGGGGCTTCCCAATAATCGATTGATAAAACCATGAACCCGACCATTATCTCCCCGAAGAAAAGCCCGGACATCATCCCGAAATAAGCCGTTCCATTCATTCCAACGATCGCCGACAAATTTCCCGACCTGATATAATCCTCCGGCATCCCATGCTTCGGCAATAATTTTAGTGCCCGCCAAAACGGGCTCGGAATCAATCGACCACAAAAGGGGGGGATCGCTTAAGACTTCACCTAACGAATTGCGAGATAACACCGAGGCTAAATCAAACCGGAATCCATCAACATGCATCTCCGTCACCCAATACTTCAGGGCATCTCGGATCATCCGCCGCATAATCGAATTATTGGTATTGCAGGTATTTCCGCAGCCACTGTAGTTGCTGTAATACTGCTGATCAGAGCGCTCTAAAATATAGTAGGCATCATTCTGTAGCCCCTTCAGGCTGAGGGTTGGACCGAATTCATTGCCTTCAGTGGTATGGTTAAAAACCACATCCAAGATCACTTCGATTTTAGCTTTATGCAGCGCCAGAACCATCTCCCGGAACTCGGTGGAAGGTCCCCCTAAATGGGAATTAGAGCTATATGCGGTATGGGGAGAAAAAAAGTTAATCGGGCAGTATCCCCAATAATTTTGCTTGCCACTCGCGGCATCGGCTGGATCAAAATGCGCCACGGGGAGCAGCTCAACCGCAGTGATCCCCAGTGATTTCAGATACGGGATTTTTTCAATAACTCCGGCGTAAGTCCCTCTTTTTTCGGCACTCACCCCCGATTGTTCATCTTTAGTAAAGCCGCCGACATGCATTTCATAGATCACGGTATCGGCAAGTGAGCGATGGATCGGTTTGGTTCCCTCCCAGTTAAAGGGCCGTAGCTCTAGGGCAACCGATTTAACCGCGCAGGACTCGGTATTCTTACCATATTCCCGATAGGCATCCCGACTATAATTACTCGGCAGCCGCAGCTCTTTGGCATAAGGGTCAACCAGCACTTTCGATGCATCAAAACGCATCCCACGCTCGGGTTGAAACGGTCCTTGCACCTGAAACCCATATAATGCACCGGCTTTCAGGCCTTTGACAAAGACATGCCAATAATTATCGGTTTTGTTCCGGATCGGATCGAACTCAATCCGCTGATAGGGTGTTTCACTGTCAATCGCATCAAAAAGTAATAGCGTCACAGCCGTTGCCGATTTGCTATAAAGGCTAAAATTAACCCCGGTACTTTCGACGCGAGAGCCTAGGGGATAACTTTGCCCGGGCAATGCGCTCAAAACCATTTTGACCATCCTTTAAAGTAGGAATGCGGTAACTCCCGATTCCTAAATACGCTCTTTTAAGAATGGTCGGTTTTGATAAAAAAGTAAAAAAACGTCCCCATTATTATAAGCCTGGGGCAATGATCATCATCCTTTCACGATTATTGTTTAGGAGCCATTGAATACGTGCAATCCCGGGAACCGCGCCGTTTAGCAATCCGATTTGCACCATAAATGCCCAATTGAGGTAAATCATCTGGCAACATCACTTCCAGTAATCCCTGTTCCACTTCTGCTTCCATACCTTTAATCATTTGAAAGTAATTAAGTTTTTCCTGTGTCATTGGATTATCTCCATCGCTAAACCATTTATGGGTTATCAGCAACTTTTGTACCAATAGTTAATGACTTTCAAAGATTAAAAAAAAGCCGCTCTATGCAAGATAGGGCGGCCTTAAAACGTAACGCAATCACCCGTTTCGAACTCATCAACAATATGGCTATTTATCAAAAAGTTACAAAACTGATGTGTGAGGGAACTAAAGTTAAAACAGATCAGAATCCCCATACTGATCTTAAAATCGACATTCAATCCTAATGGTACAAAATGGAAGGGCAGCCAAGCGGCTGCCCCGATAGTCACAATGCTCACCCCTTGAGCCTGATGCTCCCTGCACAATCCTTGACCTATCGAGAAATCCCTGCTCGTTCCTCTTGTCAATCCTGACCTGTCCTACCTTTCCATTGCTTAATGACTGACTCCACAGCCATCCTACTCCTTCCCGGGAGGTGTCCCTGCGATACTCCGATCGAAATCCTAAGCCTTACCTGGCGAGCCAATATCCTATCGGCTTGTTTGTCCCTACACGATTTATTATAGGTAGCTGGTTTTTAAAAACACGGCGGAAAATTCAAAAATATTGGGGCAATAAATAATGATTTCTAAATAATCTATTGTTTTTAAAGAAAAAATTTAATGGGAAGTGCATTTTTACACTAAAAACACTGATTAAATATAGGGGAAATATCGCACAACGCTCAGGACGTTTCAGGAGAATAGCAATGTCAGCTACCGAGAAAGTGCGCTACGAAAGCACAAAAAATTTGGGGTGGCACTAAAATAGTGCCACCCCGATAGTCACATAGTTCATAATCCGTGAACCTGTATTGCTCCATGCAATCCTTAATGACCTTTATCAACCAATCCTTGTTTAATTCCTCTTCACAACTCCGTTGCGTGTTCCTTTAGCCTTCATGGCATAGCGACTTATCCGTAATCGCTGCTCTCTCCTTCCTGGAGGGGTCCTTTCCCTTATCCTAAGGGGTTCCTTAAGCCTTCTTGGCCTCTGTGTAATCCGTCACAGAGCATTGCGTCCTTTCGAGATTCATAATAACCAAAATGGTTCTCTGGAGATCGGTCTTTGGACAAAAAAAATCCCGGATTTTTTACCGGGATAATATAACTACATGATAGATATATATTTATTATTTCAAGTTCACAAAATTAAGCCTGATTTTCTGACAACTGCGTGAGATATTTCTCACACACGCGAAGGTTTTTCATCTATTCGTGGTAAACCTGCTCAACATCTGTCACATTCCCAGCCACTAAAATAGGAGAAGCATCCAAATGTTCAGCATTCATCATGGCTGAAATGCGCTGGACGCTAGAGAGCAACAACAATTGTTCCCAATCTTCCAAATTCTGAAATCGAGATACAAAACTATCCTGTAACGGCAATGGCGCTTTACTCAACAGTTCCCGCCCAGCATCTGTTAAATGGGCATGCACTTTACGCTTATCCAATTGGCTACGAAGACGAACCACCAATCCACGGTTCTCCAACCGATCTAAAATCGTCGTGGCCGTCGCCTGACTCATATTGGTATTTTTGGCCATCTGGCGGATTGTCTCTTCTGCGGAATCTCTAATTTCACGCATCAGGACCAATTGTGGCCCAGTTAGCCCAACTTCTTTACTTAAACGACTTGAATGTAAATCAATCGCCCGGATTATCTGACGAATCGCGACCAGAACTTCTTCATGTCTTTCCATTGTCATCCTACCTAAAACCACTCGGCATCGAGTCAAAAAATGGCTAAACTACGGCATGCTCAGTGCCTGTTACACCCCATTGAACCCTTGAGCTTATTTTAATTAGATAACTAATTCATAAATAAGTATTATTCCCTAAATTCTATTGGGTATTAATGATTGAGCATTTTGTATCACTGCCTAAAAACAGGCTTAATTAAACGATACTTTCGCTTAGTCAAAAGTCATTACGTTCTATTTTAGCTCATCATCATTTAGTACACTATATTTAGTATCCTAATAATATATCTTTTTGTTCTTCGTGAATAATTCGTTGTTTTTATTAAGAATAAAGAAAACAACACTGTTTGGGATAGCATCAACGCTAAAATTTTTGCGTGGCGCTGATAATACGAACATCTACGGATGATCAAAGCGCCTGAAAATGCGATAATTCTCTTTTTACAATCCTCATCGCCGTATGCCAGACACAAATAAGAGTATCGGCTTACTCTATGAAATGGCCGTATTTGTCAGCGTTGTTGAAACCGGTAGTTTTTCGGCGGCAGCGAAAGATCTGGGAGTCTCCCCATCTTCGGTCAGCCGCAGTGTATCCCGACTTGAAGAACAACTGGCTTGTCGGCTATTGGAGCGTACGACGCGAAAACTACGCTTGAATGAGGCTGGGCAAGCGGTCTATCAACGCTGTCGAGATATGCGCGGGGCCGCAGAA
The DNA here is from genome assembly GCF_046054165.1 of Celerinatantimonas marina. Taxonomy (NCBI): domain Bacteria; kingdom Pseudomonadati; phylum Pseudomonadota; class Gammaproteobacteria; family Celerinatantimonadaceae; genus Celerinatantimonas; species Celerinatantimonas marina. The sequence goes on from NZ_JBFNXK010000006.1 coordinate 242,270, forward strand.
GCTGTACTCGATGTCAGTGAACGAATTAATCCCAAACCCCAAGGCGAACTGAGGATCAGCATCCCCAAAGCCATTGGACATCTATTGGTCCATCCGTTTATGCCCGAATTTCTCCGCCAATATCCGGATATCGATGTCCAAATGCTCCTTGAAGATCGCTACATCGATTTAATTGATGATCGGGTTGATTTGGTGATCCGCATCACGAATCACCCCCCTCAGGATATGGTGGGACGTAAACTTATCGATATCGAGCACGTGATCTGTGCCAGCCCTCAATATCTTGAACAATTTGCACCGCTCACACATCCACGCCAGCTCCGTGAGCACAGTTGCATCTTTTTAGGGGAACAACCCAAAGATCGACAATGGACCTTTCATCAAGGCACCCAAAACATCACCGTTGAAATATCCGGCCGCTATGCAGCCAATCATACCCAAGTGCGGCTTGATGCAGCCATCCAAGGGATTGGCATTGCTAGTCTGCCTTATTTTTCAGTACATCAGGCCATTCGTCGGGGCGAATTAATACAGGTGCTCCCAGACTGGCGTTTTGTCACCAGCTATACTGGCGGAGCCTGGTTACTTTACCCACCTAATCGTTATTTACCGGCAAAACTCAAAGTATTTATCGATTATTTAACGAAAAGTTTATCCCGGTTGCCTCAGATCCCTCCGGCTCTCAAAAAAACAGACCATGAAAACCGCGCTTCCTCCAGTAAATAGGGGTGACCATCGGGGCCACCGCCCTTTGTCACCCAGCGAACCTCGCCCCGAATTCTTTAATGTGTCGCCGCTTTGGCTGCTTCATCAATCCAATGATCAAACAATGCCTGATGGGCGTTAATCCAACCCTCAGCATGACGTTGGATATCTTCTTCACTGCTCTGACCTTTACGCATCATCAGATTCTCAGCACTCACATCATTCACACTCAATTTTATGATGGCAAATAATTTAGCGGCAGCTGGATTTTTAGCGGCCCAAGCTTTATTAGCCACAATGCGCATACTGTTCATCCGAAATCCATAATTCTTACCATTGGGCAGCGCCGTATCCGCTTTAGGATCATTTGGAATCGCAGAAAACGGCACTTCCAACCAAATAGCATCTTTGCCGGGAACCAAGACGCCACTCACCCAGTACGGTGTCCAGGTGTAATACAGAACGGGTTTGCCATTACGGTAACGGGAGATGGTATCGGCGATAATCGCTGAGTAATTTCCCTCGTTTAGCTCAACAATATCGGATAGGCCAAATTTCTTTATTTGATAATTGGTCACGGTTTCACACCCCCACCCAGGGTTACAACCGGTCAAATCAGCTTTACCATCCCCATTGGAATCAAACAACTTCGCTAGTTTCGGATCCTTCAGCTGAGCAATATTGGTGATATGGTATTTCTCTGCCGTTTTTTTATCGATCATATATCCTTGTGCTGCACCGGTAATGTAATACCCCCGCCGATAAAAGGCTTTATCGCCTCCCGCCCGCTTATATTTTGTCGCATGCAAGGGATCCCAATTCACAGCCATAAATGTGGCATCTCCATTCGCAACCGCAGTGTAAGCGACGTTATAGTCCACCTGCTTAATCGGCTCAATTTGATATCCCAGACGCTGCAATGCTTTATCAACGATCACGGTCTGAAACATCTCTTCAGCAACCGTGCTTTGTACCGGTCTGACAATTACCCCCTTCCCAGGTAGATCGGCAGCCTGAACCGTGGTGGTTAACGCAAGTCCAAGTACCGTGAAAGAAATCAGCTTACTCAATGGTTTCATGTCATCTCTCCTTTGCATGAAGGGTTGGGAAGGAGCACCGAGGTCGGTGCCTAAAAAGAATTACGATTTGTGAAATAACTTATAGATTAGACCCACAGGACCATTTTGATACCACTGGCCGCCCTGTTTCAAACGACGATCTTGCCCCATGGTCTGAGTTAACCGGTCCAGCAGAATCGCCATGATCACAATGCCTAAACCTCCGGTTGCAGCCAGCCCCATATCTAAACGGCCAATGCCACGCAGAACCATCTGGCCTAAGCCCCCCACAGCAATCATTGAGGCAATCACCACCATTGAAAGGGATAGCATCAGCGTTTGATTCACCCCGGCCATAATGGTTGGCATCGCCAAGGGCAATTGCACTTTATAAAGTAACTGTCTGGGACTGGCACCGAATGAATTACCCGCCTCAATCAGCTCTTCCGGAACCTGCCGGATCCCCAAAATGGTCAACCGAATCACCGGAGGCAATGCAAAAATAATCGTCACGACAACCCCGGGCACATTCCCAATCCCGAAAAGCATCACGATCGGGACCAAATACACGAAAGCGGGTGTGGTCTGCATCGCATCCAGCATTGGACGAATAATCTTCCCGGCTCGTTCATTACGCGCCAGCCAGATCCCCATCGGCAATCCAATCACCACACAAAACAATACTGCGGTTAAAACTAAAGCTAGCGTCACCATTGCCTGACTCCAGGCACCAATCGCGCCGATCACGATCAATGAAATTGCCGTCGCAATCCCTAACCGTAGTCCGGCTAATTGCCAGGCGATTAAAAACAAAATGACAATCATAAAAGGGGCTGGAAGCGACTGTAACAATGCCTGAAATAACGTCAGGATGTAGTCAATCGGTAAACTAATCGTTTGAAACGCCGGCCGAAAATTAGCCACCAGCCAATTGAGCGCCTGCTCTACCCAATGGGCAAACGGGATCAGTTTATGTTGAAAAGGATGCAGCCAGTCGAACGATGGCGCATGTTGAACCGGAGCATTCAGCCAATCAGCGTTGGTATTCGCTGGGGCAGCTCCCCAAGGATCTTGCGTTGCATTACTCATGGGTATGATCAATCTCTTTATCTAAAGCTTTTAATAGGCGGGATTTCGTAATAACACCGAGGTAACGGCCATCATCATCCACAACCGGGACTGCATAAGGAACACTGGCCACATCGCTAATCAATTCACTCAGCGCTGTTTCGGGATGTAAGATTTTAATATCATCATCAATGGCTGAAACCAAACTCTCTCGCTGCCGGTTCGCAGTTTGCAATGAGTCTAAAGTCACCATTCCCAGATACTGTCGCCGCCGATCGAGAACAATACCAAAATCCCAATCGCTATCATCAATGAGCTGTAGCGCAGCTCTGGCACCTTCTGCTGCACTTTTACGAATAACCGTTGGCACGTTCGAGCGGGCGATATCTTTTGCACTAAAGACATGGGTCACATCCACCCCTTTAAAGAATGACTTCACATAATCATTCGCCGGGTTATGTAGAATATCATCCGGAGTGCCCACCTGAACCACTTCGCCCCCTTGCATAATGGCAATTCGATCACCAATACGCATCGCTTCGTCTAGATCATGAGAAATGAACACAATGGTTCGCTGATCATCATTTTGTAAGCGGATCAGTTCATCTTGCATCTCGGTTCGAATTAGAGGGTCCAGTGCTGAAAATGCCTCATCCATCAACAGGATCTCCGGGTCGTTCGCCAACGCCCGCGCTAATCCCACACGCTGTTTCATCCCTCCGGATAATTCATCCGGGTAAGATTCGCAATAGGGTTCCAGACCCACTCGAGCCAGTGCTTTACGGGCGACGGCATGCCGAGATCCAACATCCACACCAGCCAGTTCTAAGCCAAATGCCGTATTATCAATAATGTTCATATGTGGCATCAGTGCAAACGACTGAAAAACCATACTGATGCTTTTGCGTCGTACTTCACGCAGCTCTTTATCACTGATGGCGGAAATATCTTGATTATTTAAAAAAACATGGCCTCGGGTCGGAGGGATCAACCGATTCAAAAGCCGAACCAAGGTCGATTTTCCAGACCCTGACAACCCCATGATGACAAAGATTTCGCCTTCGTTAATCGATAATGAGGCATCTTTAACACCAACGGTTAATCCTGTTTCATTAAAAATCTCATCCTTACTTTTACCTTGCTCAATGAGAGAAAAAGCTCGATCAGGGTCATCACCAAAAATTTTAAACAGATTTTTTACTTCTAGTTTTACGGTCATAAATCCTACTCGATGCGACAAAATCGCACACAATAAAAGTGCTTATACGAAATATATATTTAGTACACTAACCATTATTTAAGGCCTTTTCAAGCCTTAAGTTAAACTAAACAAACTCTGATAATACATAATATAATGAATTTAAACGTAAAAATTATTATATTTTCACGGCGTAATTTTTATATTTTCAAAAATAAAAAATTAAATATTTATAGTTAAAATATTTAAAGTTCATTAATTTAATAGTGAAAATATTTGATATGTAATTAATACAACTAGATTAGTTTTTAATCACTATGATTTAAATATAGTCAATTGCATGTGGATTGATCATTAAGAATGGATTTATCGATATAATCGATTGATTTTAAATCATAAAAATTTATTAGATTTGTACTCTATGCAGCTATGCTTAAATTTAAAAACAGCAATGGATATATAGCTCCCCATTATTTAATTAGATAACTAAATCATATTATTTTTTAATATCATTGAATGATGAAAAATCAATCAAAAAAGGATGGATAGACTAACGATTATGCGAAGATTATGGCACTCTGCATAAGCAGCGCGCCATTTTTGGAGAGATGTGATCGCGGCTCAAATAGTCACAAAAGGTTCACCACGACTAACAACGCATCAGAACTTTAACTGTGCTGCGGATGGTAAGGCACTCATAGCGCCTTTTTGGGTCACCACATAAGATCCGACCTGATTACCTCGCTCAACTGCAGAGATAATCGTCTTCCAATCATCGCCGGTCAACAAAGTACTTAACATTCCACCGACGAAACCATCGCCCGCTCCCGTACTATCAACAACCTGAGCAACACGATTGACCGGAATCAACTGCTGATGCTGTGGATCTTTAACCAGAGCCCCTTTTTCGCCCATCGTAACCACAACCAGCGCCCCAGTTTTATCAACTAGTTGTGCCAACGCGGACGGTAAATCTGAAGCCCCAGTGAGACACATCGCTTCTTCTTCACTCACTTTAATCACATCACTGATCCTTAAAGCTGTCCAGATTTGCTGGATCATCAACGAGGTATCAGCCCATAATGACTCGCGAATATTAACATCAAAAAAGACTCGCCCACCGGCAACCTTGATGCGTTGCATGGCCTCAATCGCAGCCACACGCGTGACGTCTCCGGCCAGCGCAATAGAACTTAACTGTAACCATTGATCGGCTTCAAAAATGGGCAACTGCTCAACACGCAAAAACTGATCCGCACTGGGCTGAACCAAAAAGGTAAAAGAACGTTCCCCCGCATCATCCAGATCAACCAACACAGTCGATGTCAAATGTTCAGGATCTTCATGCAAATAGCGCACATCAACGGCTTCCTGATGTAGAGTATTGGCCATAAAACGGCCAAAAGGATCTCGGCCTCGGCAACCAATAAATCCACAACGCACGCCGAGCCGGGCTAATGCAACGGCTACATTCGCCGGTGCGCCACCTGGACATTGACGAAACAACTGTGGACCATCCGGCAATAAATCCACCACGACATCACCTAAACACCATACCTGAACATTACTCACCGAAATCCTCCTTATTAAGCATCTGCACGAATTGACCTAAGGACTGAACGGTCAACTGTCCGGTACTTTGAATATTCCCAACCGGCCAGTGCGAATCAGGATACATCCGTCCACTCAAGACCGCTTCGCCTCCATTGACGAATAACTCAAACGATGAGTGATCAAAGAACAGCTGCCAACTATGAATGGTTTTTCGAAAGCTCTGATAACAGCGAATGGATTCACTCCCCGGGCCCGCAAGCTGATGTCGATTAATGGTGATCAGCCCCTGTTCATCCCAACTCATCTCCCATTGCGGCTCACCTTCACCAAAGGTCAATGCACCTTTTTCAGCAGTCCCTTGCCAACTCAAGACAGAACTAGCCGGACACGCAAACTGCGGTTGTGTTTCACATTGATAACACTGCTCATTTTTTGCCTGAGCCAGTAACGAAGGGATTGGACGTTGATACAATTGACCATTTTGCCACTGACAAATACGTGGAATTGTCAATTGTTGACTCCAACCATGATGAATAGCCGTAGGGGGTAATGGAGTATCGGGAAGCCCCATCCAGCCGATCAGGATCGTCTGCCCATCCGGATCAACACACGTTTGTGGTGCATAAAAATCAAAGCCATAATCGAGTAATTGATAATCACTTTTAAATTCAATCGCGCCCGTATCGGCCGCAACAGTCACTGCGAAATAGCCACTTAAGTTTTGATTTTGGTAGTATGGCCAGGGGACATGGATCCCTTGCACACAACAAACCAAAATTGTTTGCTCACCAATCACGAGTCGATCAGGACATTCCCACATATATCCCAACTGATGGTCAGCCCAGTCGATGGGTCGGGAAAAATGTCCGACACGGCTCCAACTGTTCCCCTGCTGTCTGAGTACACAAACGCCCCCTTGCAGCGTTTCGCTCTGTGCCGCCAGCCACATATAACGCTGACCATTCCAGTCAAAAACCTTCGGATCCCGTACATGCCCGGTAAAACCGGCCAACTGCTGATGCCACAACGGGCCATAATGCAGCAGTTGGTCATCACTTTGCCAACTCACCTGACACTGATAACTCTCACGCTGTTCACCATCACGCACATTTCCGGTATAAAATAACGACAGATTGTCACCTTCCACCAGCGCGGTGCCTGAATAACATCCATCTTTGTCATACCAATGCTCAGGCGCTAAACGGAACATTTGTTGCTGCCACTGGCACAAATCAGGACTAGTCAGCAACCCCCAATGTTTATTTTTATGGGTACACCCACTCGGATTCCACTGAAAAAACAACCAATACTGGCCCCGATAAAAACAAAAACCATTCGGATCATTTAATAGTCCAAACGAGGGGGCAATGTGGTAAACCGGGGTCCACATCGATGCCGGGAAATCAGACGGATGACTCTGATTTGGGACGTCTTGCATCATGACTCTGTCCTTCATTCAATTTCGCAAACTAAGCGAGCTAACCATATCAACAATGTTCTCAAAATAACATCACACAGAAATCGGTTCCAACTCAAAAACAAAATCAAGTGATTTAAATCACAAAAAATAGCTTATATGGCTATTTTAGCAGTTCTTAACTCACAAAAATAATCGAACCGAATTGTATAAAATCATATTCTACAGAAATATACAGGAACCGATTTCACATCAATTTGGAAAAATTGATGGGTTCAACCGCTTTGTTCCCATAAGGATAGAGATCATGCGTAAACCTATTTGTACCTTTTTAGCGACCTCTTTGTTACTGCCAGCCGCCGCTCATGCCGCCATCAATGATGGCGAAATTCAGGCTATTGAGGCCCGCCTACAAAAATTAGAACAACAACTCGCACAGGCAAAGCAAGAACAACAACAGCAAAAACAAGCACAAGCTCAACTCGTTGCTCAACAAAAAGCCGAAGCTGACAACGGTTTCCAATTTCACGTTTATGCCCGCTCTGGCGTCCTTATGAATGACAGTGCGGCTGCAACTCAAGGCGGGGTCAACCTTACGCCAGCCGGCTCGACAGGAGGTCACGTCGGCCGTTTAGGAAATGAAAAAGATACTTATCTGGAATTGAATTTAGAGAAACATCAACAGCTCAAAAACGGTGCACATACCCGCTTTAAGGTTATGATGGCAGATGGACAGGCCAGTTACAATGACTGGACAGCCGACAGCAGTGATCTTAACGTCCGGCAAGCTTTTGTCGAACTATCCCAACTTCCCAGTTTCACCGGCGCGTTTAAAGACAGTATTTTGTGGGCCGGGAAACGTTTTGACCGCAATAACTTTGATATCCACTGGATCGATTCGGATGTCATCTTCCTGGCGGGGACCGGGGGCGGGATCTACAACGTGCGCTGGTCAGAGCAAGGCCATTCAAGTTTCTCCATCTTCGGCAGAAACTTCGATGATCTCGATAACAACACCATGCAAAACTACATTGTGACCGCCAATAACTACTATGGCCCCTGGCAGTTGATGCTCAATGCCATGCGCGGTAAAGACAATAATAAACGAGAAAACACCGGAGACTCGACCACTCATGCAACCAATACCGGATTTCACGCGGCTTTAGCCTACCACGGGAAAAGTTTCTATGGACTGACCGAAGGGAGCTTTAAAGCGGCATTACTCTACGGTCATGGTCTCGGTGCTGAAGTGAAAAACATCGGTTCAGACGGCAATCTCACCGGCCGGGCTAATACCTACCGCCTGGCAACGTATGGAACGGTTAAACTGAATTCAATCTGGAATATGGTCCCGGCCTTGATGCTGCAGCACAGCCATGATCGCTACATGAAAGATGATCAGTATGACTGGGCCACATTGAACATTCGCTTTAACCAACAGTTAACTGAAAATTTCTCTCTGCAATATGAAACAACCTATCAATACATGGACATCGATCCCAAAGGACTCGATAGCCATAACGCCGTCAAAGGCAGCTTTTATAAGCTAACCTTTGCCCCAACGTTTCGTGCGGATAATTTTGCCGGCTTCTTTGATCGTCCCGAAATCCGCTTCTTTGCAACGTACATGAATTGGAGTCAACAGCTTGAAAACTACTCCAGTACAGATGCGCTAGGAGCCACCGGCTTTAAATCGGGTGGTGAAGTCAACATGGGCGTGCAGATGGAAACTTGGTTCTAATAGAAAACGGTTTCATGTTTAACAGCCTTTTAAATTTGAACTAGCTCACATTTTTGGCTATTCATTCAATAAAAATATATTTTACAACTTAAAAAAATGGCTGTTTTTACCTCATAATGATAAAAACGGCCTCTAAAACCGGAACCGTTTCCAGTCGTTATTCACTTTCCAACGCGAATAACGATTGAAAATGTTAACAATCGGATGATAGATGATAATCACCAAATCACTGCAACTCATAAGCTGCGGTGAGAGGAGTATACGATGTCAGAACAAAAAACAGCTCAGCAAATTCTCACTCTCGTCGGAGGCCCCGAAAATATAGCCAGTGCGGCGCACTGTGCCACCCGTCTGCGACTCGTTCTTAATGATACCGATAAAGCTCAGACCGCCGCGATCGAAGCGCTGGATCTGGTCAAAGGGGTTTTTACCAATAGTGGTCAATATCAAATTATTATTGGTTCCGGCATTGTAAACCGGGTCTTTGCTGAATTTATTAAAGCTGCGAATATTAAAGAGGCATCCACTGCGGATGTAGCCAGTGCGGGTGCTAATAAAAATCCACTTCAGGCTTTAGCTCGCACTCTTTCCAACATTTTTGTTCCCATTATCCCGGCAATTGTGGCCAGTGGTCTGTGTATGGGTCTTTTGGGATTTTTAAAATCCAATCAGATGATCGCAACCGACAATTTGTGGTACATCATTCTGGATATGGTCTCCAGCTCAGCATTTATTATTTTGCCGATTCTCATCGGTTTTGTCGGTGCCAAAATCTTTGGTGGTAATCCTATCTTAGGTGCCACCTTAGGGGGAATTTTAACCCATCCGGATCTCGTCAATGCCTGGACAATTGGCCACGGTTTTCCATCGACTCATTTTCTTGGTTTCGATATTGGTCTGGTGGGTTATCAGGGAACAGTTTTCCCGATGTTAATTGCGGTCTGGTTCATGTGTAAAGTGGAAAAAATAGTCCACCGCATTGTCCCAAATACTCTGGATATCATCTTAAGCCCATTTATTATTCTAGCCGTTACCGGCTTCTTCTCGGTGGTTGCAATCGGTCCTCTGGGTCGACTGTTGGGGGATGGGATCTCAACAGCATTATTATTCCTCTACCAGCATGCAGGACCACTCGCCGGCCTAATTTTCGGCGGAACTTATTCTCTGATTGTGATTACCGGCGTTCATCACAGCTTCCATGCCATTGAGCTGGGACTATTGGGAGATCCTAAAATTGCGGTGAACTTCCTGCTGCCCATCTGGTCAATGGCCAACGTCGCTCAGGGCGGTGCTTGCTTTGCCGTAATCTTCAAAAAGCGGGATAAAAAAGTTACGGCATTGGCGTTACCTTCTGCAATCTCGGCTATTCTCGGCATTACAGAACCCGCTATTTTCGGGGTAAACCTTCGTTATGTTCGTCCTTTCCTCGGAGGTTTAATTGGTGGGGCTATCGGTGGGGCTTATGTCGTCTGGATGAAAGTTGGGATGACTGCGGTCGGTCTAACCGGTATTCCAGGTCTTGCGATTGTTCGTACCGAATCCATGCTCCATTACATCATCGGCTTTGCAGTTGCATTCGTCATCGGGTTTTTAGCTTCTTTCGTGCTCACCCCCAAAAATACTAAAGCGCTCGCCTAATCATTCCATTCACTCTAAATCAGTGCCCGGCTTATACGCTGGGCATGGTATTTTTTAACTGACAGGATTCACGCCAGGTAAAATGCCCCTGATGAATATAAGCATATGAAGTGGGTGTTTCACCGTCTTTAGATCGCACCAGATCCATTAATACCTGAGCAGCCTGTTGCCCAACCTGCTCATGATCATAATGTACGGTGGCCAACGGCGGAGTTAATACCGAACAGAGTTCATCATCACCAACTCCGATAAGCGCCACATCTTCTCCGGGAATAATACCCGCCTGACGTAAGGCCTGACTAGCTCCTGCGGCAATTCGATCCGTCACGCCAAACACACCATCTGGACAATATCCCTGAGCTAAAATCTCAGCAGTCTTCTCCCGCCCGGACTCAACAAACAAATCACAGTTCTCAATATAACGACAATCAACTCCGGCAATGCTGATAGCATCTTCAAATCCCCGGCGCCGTTGTCGTCCCAGAGCCACATCCATCGGTGAGATGCCGACAAACAAGAGTTGCTTACAACCACATTCAACTAGCTGCTGGCCAGCCATGTAGCCACATCGGTAATCGTCATAAAAAACGCTGGGGACATTAAATAACGAGAGATCTTGTCCTACGGCAACCACGGGGCATTCCGACTCACGGAAGGTATTGATCAAAGGCTGATTATATCCGGCGACCAACGCAATCATGCCATCGACCCCTTTAGAATTGAGCATTTTTACGGAGTTGATCGCTTTATCGGTATCCATTCCGGTATTCATCAATAAGATTTGGATCCGCTGTGATTCCAACTCGGTCGTCATACCATGAATAAAACTAGCCACCGATTTCGAGGTCATAAGTGGCACCATGATCCCAACGGTATCACTATGCCGGGCCTTCAGATTTTTAGCCGAAATATTAGCCGTAAAATGGCTTTCATCGATGATCGCCTGAATTTTTTGACGCGCAATCGGATTGACGCCCGGACGATTATTTAAAACCCGGGAAACTGTCGATTTAGAAACACCGGCAGCCATTGCAATATCTGCGATCGTCTTCAAATTAGACCTCTTTATTTTCAATATATTTTAGAGTGATGATAGGGCTAAGGATGATTCAACTCGCATCGCGTAAATGCATGCTTATCCAAACGCAAAGCCTCTTATGCGCTGTGATCCTGCTTATGTTGCATAATCCGCTTAAAGAGTGCAAGTAACGCTTCTCGGGTGAGGGGTTTACTTAAAAAATCGTCCATGCCCGCTTGGGTACAACGCTCCCGTTCCTGAATATTTGCGGTGAGTGCAACAATCGGGCACCGAATTCCCTGATCACGCATCCGATACATCGTTTGGAATCCGTCAATACCGGGCATTTGCAAGTCCATTAAGATCAAATCAAACTGCGAGAGTCGTTCACAACGTAAGGCCTGATCGCCATCTTCAGCAATCACAACTCGGTGACCTAATTTTTCTAGCATTAACCGAATCACCAGCTGATTCGATGGACTGTCTTCAACCACCAAGATTTCTAATGGCTCAATTTCCGGATGTTCTAACAGAGTTTCAGGGGCTGAAATATCGGGCGCAACGATGGGAAACTGCAAGCAAACCGTAAACAGTGCTCCCTGATCAGGCTGACTTTGTACATGCAATTCTCCAGACATAGCATCGACTAGTTTTTTCACAATCGACAGCCCTAGTCCAGTTCCACCATACAATCGCGCATGACTCTGACTCAGTTGATGAAACGGTTCAAACAATCGGTGAAAATCATCGGGATGGATCCCTATTCCGGTATCTTGGATCGTGAAAATCAGGTGGCTCACATTGTCCTGAACCTGTCCCCGAACAGTCACCGAAACACTCCCCGACTGAGTAAACTTAATCCCATTACTGACCAAATTAAGTAATATTTGTGCCAACCGATACGCATCACCTAAAACAAAATCCCCACAACAATCATCCAGCTCAGAAGTTAAATTTAATCCTTTGACTCGGGCACTTTCCTGTAACTGACCTAAGACCTGTTCCACAATATCCCGGACACAGAAACGCTGTTTTTCCAGTTGCAACACGCCCGCTTCCAACTTGGAAATATCCAGCACGTCATTAATAATATTCAGTAATAGTCCCGAAGCTCTTGCGGCATTGGTTAATAACTCTTGCGCCGTATCATTTAAAATTTCTTCTTTGAGCAATTCGACCATTCCCACAATAGCATTCATTGGCGTACGGATCTCATGACTCATCATCGCCAGAAAATCAGACTTAGCATGATTGGCTCGTTCTGCTTCTTCTTTCGCTTTACGAAGCGCTCGGCGATCCGCTCGTTCCTGAGTCATATCCCGAACACTGCCCCGATAACCCGCGAATTGCTCCTGAGCATCATAAAAAGGCTCACCACTCAAGGCCCCCCAAAAGACCGGGGGTTCTGATTCTTCCAGCGTAAATAAAATATTCCGGAGTGAACATTGCTCAGCCAGAAGTGATTGTAAACTCATTCCCGATGATGAGCGGGCATTTAAAGTCAGCAGCGAACGTCCGATCAAATTTCCATAAACCGGTTTTCCCCGTTCCCCTAATCCAGAAGAAATAAAAGTAAACCGATAATTGACGTCGGTTTCCCAAAACCAGTCCGAGGCAGTTTGAGCAAAGCTCATAAACCGCTGTTCACTATGGCGAAGTTCATCGGTTCGTTGGGCGACCATCATTTTTAACTGATCCTGATATTCCAGATTCAGCAAGCGTTGTCGCAATAGAGGAAGCAAGCGTAAACATAGATGTCGATGATCCTGACCAAAATGGCCTTCTTCGCAATGACCGAGTAACAACAACCACTCACTCATTTCACAACTTAAACCACAGGCAATTACACTGGAATAATGCTGCTTTCGATAGTCTTCGGGGAGTGGGGAAAATTCAGAAATTTTACTGGAATCAAAAATAACACTGACATTGCCTTTAAGCAGCCGCGGCGTTAATGCACCATCCTGCCAAAGCACAACTTTCTGATACGAATCCCCATACACCAGTTCCCATCTCGATTTTCCCTTCAATCGAGTGAGGACCAGCACATGCTGATAATCAAAAAACTGACCTAATAGCTTCAAAAAAATTCGATAAACATCTTCCGGAGTCGAAGCCAGAGATAATTTATGATTTCCTTCCAGGATCAACTCCGTGTTAATCCGGCGACGCCGTTCACGATAGTTTTTTTGGGTAAGCGACTCGACAGATTCCCTGAGTTGTTCCTGAGAAAACAGTGATGCTTCCTTCATTGCGACATTCTCTGATAAAAGACAATCGCTGAACTCATTAAATTACCATGTCCATTTTCACCGGTAATAAAATGCCCCTGTTCACCAAAAGTAAATGCGCCTAAAAACGGAAGTTCATCCCCGAGAGATTGCCGGATACTATGAACCACCTCATTGATATCACGTTGAATCGCTAACATGCATCCGGCACAGTAAATCACGAGTGCACCAATAGGCTGTTCACATGAAAACGGTTCAGTCAAACTCAGTTCGGTTACACGCCCGCCGCGATGGATCAGGCTCTCTTTAGAACCTTTCATCAAATATAGCGTGTCACCCACTTTAATTTCAGAAAATAACTCAATCCCCCCATCAGCCGTTAACGCGCTCGGATGAGCCAATTTAAAAAAAGGTAATTGATCGACTTTCCCAGACAATAAACCCAGAGGACAAAATGAACTATGCTTTAGAATCGAGATATGTCGGGGATGACTTGTGGCAACCAATCCAATGGCTTTGCGATAGATATCTGCAGCGGGATGATGGTCAATCTCATAAACGGTGCGGCCATGGCTGGCGGTCACTACCCCCAGGGCTCGGTTCGCAACATAACCACTATGAAACGAATAACCGATCTCCCCCCCTGGAAATAGTGCCGCCACTGCTACACCCTGTGTGGCCACTGCAGCTTGAGCAAACAAGCTCCAATGACCCTGAATCTTTTGATCTGCGGCGCTTCCTCCCGCAATCGGAACCTGTTTTCCAACCAAATTCTCAATCGCTTCGATCATCCGCTCTTCATAGCCTGGGGAGGCATGAAGCCAGATTAAATCCGGAAGTTCACCGGGACGTTGTGCATTATCCAGTGCCGTAATTAACGCTTTTTGCGTGGCGGCAACAATGCTTTCATCCGATGTATCAGAGAAGGATTCAAGAGCCGTGCCATAATTTCCAACTTCATCCCAAAGTGCCCACAAACCCAAGCCATACCCGGATTGACTATGAAAACCACTGGCCGTCATAATCCCCTGGCAACTGCTACAACCGATTATTGAGCTGGAATTAAATGCAATTTGCAAATTTTTTGCAATTTGCAAATATTGATGATTTGCAGAATAGTAACAAACGATCAATTGAGGGAGGGTTTCAGATTGCTGTAACAACTGTTCGATAACCTGTTCACAGGCAATAGGAGTGGACGGTGAAACCGAATAGGCTGTCGCAATCTTCATATTTTCATTCTGTCGGTTAGTAACGCTGCCTCATCACTTGCAATGTTTGCACATAAATCTGTGTAAATTCTGGCAGCATTTGTTCTATTTTTAAGTAATCTTCATTTTTACAAGCAAAATCAAGGTCCGTTGCGAATGCCGCTAGACGGAGTCCGCCATAACTTGCAGCACTACTTTTTAAAGTATGAAATAGACTCTGCAATTCGGCCAGATCCTGCCTGACATTTAACTGGGGTAATCGTTCTAATTTAGGTTCATTTTCTTCAATAAACACCGCAAACAACTCCGGTAAAATATCGCTCCCGATATCTTCAGCTAATTGCTGCAATGTTTTTTCACATAATATTGGATTCATATGGCTACTCGGCTAAGCATGAATTAGTACTTTTATAAGCAAAATTCACACCTAGTACTAATGATCCCAGTTTTGCAACTTACGATACAACGTGGATGGGCTGACTTCGAGTAAATTCGCCGCTTTAGGAATATTCCCATCACAATATTCTATCGCCTGCTCAATCGCTCTTTTTTCCTGTTTCCATAACGGTTCAATCACGATATTCCGAACATGGGACAACGGCTGAACCGTCGATTCATGTTCCAACAACGGTGAATATGTTTGATCCGAAAGAGGTGCTGGCAACATATTAGCCTTAATCCATTCGTCATTATTTAACACCACGGTATTACGAATGACATTCTCCAGTTGTCGGACATTTCCCGGCCAATCGTATTCGAGTAAGACCTGTCGGGCACTCGCATCAAATCCTTTAAAACTGCGCTGCTCTTCAGCGCTAATTCGTTCTAACAGATAGTCGGCAATAAGAATGACATCATCACTGCGATCACGCAATGGAGGGAGCATAATAGGGATCACATGCAACCGATAGTATAAATCTTCCCGAAAACGCCCCTGACGCACTTCTTCTAACGGATCACGATTGGTCGCACAAATGAACCGGACATCCACCCGTTCCGTCTGGCTACTTCCCACAGGTTGAAACGAGCCGGTTTGGATAAACCGAAGCAACTTACTTTGCAATTCCAAATCCATTTCACAGACTTCATCCAGAAACAGTGTTCCTCCATCCGCCTGTCTGGCTGCGCCTTTGCGGTCCGCAACCGCGCCAGTAAACGCGCCTTTAATGTGACCAAAAATCTCACTTTCCATTAACTCTTTAGGAATAGCCGCACAGTTAATTGCAATAAACGGAGCATCTTTACGCCCACTGGCCTGATGAACCGCCGAAGCACACAACTCTTTTCCCGTACCACTTTCCCCGGTAATAAAAATCGTTGCTTTACTATTCGCCGCACTTTCAATGATCCGATACACACGTTGCATTGGCGCACTCTGGCCAATAAAATCAAAATAATTTTCGCGTTTCGGATCACCGCCCTTATGGGTCACCAGCTGATTCAATCGTCGCATTTTAAGCGTATTGGCTAACGTGACCCGTAATCGTTTGGCATCGAACGGTTTAGAAAGAAAATCACTGGCCCCATAACGCATCGCATCCACGGCTTTATCAACCGAGCCATGTGCCGTGATAATAATCACAGAGCAATCAAGCCCTTTTTCATAAATATGGCGCAAAATATCCATACCATCCATATCAGGCAACATCAGGTCCAGCAAAATAACGTCTGGTAATTGCTCTTCCAAATAAGCAAACGTATCACCGCCGGAGATAGCTTGATCCAGAACGATCTGTTCATCTTTTAAGTACGCGCGATACATCGCCGCTAGCGATGGTGAATCCTCTGTTAATAAAACGCGCGGTTTATTCATAGTGAAGCCCTTTACTCACAAATAAAGAAACGGAAAACCATTTGTGATTAATAATAGAATACATAGTAAAAATACTGCGCATTTTTCACAATACCTATTCTACCTGATTCACATATTATCAATAAGTTAGCCGATTCTATCTATTTTAACAGGTCAACCGCGACTTATTCGCCCTGTAAAGTCAATACAATATGTCGATTCCCGCCATGATTACGGGCTTCGCATAGATAAATTCCCTGCCAGGTGCCTAAATTTAACCGGCCATGGGTGACGGGAACCATCACACTACTTCCCAGCAGGCTACTTTTCAGGTGACTTGGCATATCGTCACTGCCTTCAAAAGTGTGCTGATAATACACTTCATTTTCAGGAACGGCATGATTAAAAAACTGCTCAAAATCTTCTCGAACCGTCGGATCTGCATTTTCGTTGATCGTTAAAGCCGCCGATGTGTGTTGAATGAAAATATGCAAAAGCCCGGTTTGCACCGAGGCTAATTCCGGAAACTGCTGCAATATTTCATGGGTAATTAAATGAAATCCCCGATGACGGGCCTGAAGACGAATTGTTTTTTGTAACCACATATCGATATTTCTCGAACTCAGCCCTCAAATAAGGCTAATGACAATCTAATAGACATTGAAGCGCACTCTTATCCCACTTTAATGGACATCATTAATGATGTTCAGTTCGTTCTAAAAAATCAGCCACTGTGGCAGATAATGCGCCTTCATCAGCATAAAGTTCAACTTGCAGTTCATCTAAAAACAACTGCATAAACTGAACGCGTCGCATCGCTTCCTGTCGCCCGACATCACTACACATCAGCGATGGTAAACACAGTAATTTTTGATAAAAATGATCCAAGGTAGCCTGTTTGTCATCACATGGTCGATGTTTACAAAACGGATCGTTTTCCATATAGATAGGATGATGTAATGCGCCCCCAATCGAAAAGCAGCGAGCAATACCAATCGCGCCCAACGCATCTAAACGATCCGCATCCTGAATAATCTGAGCTTCCAGAGTTGTCGGCACGATTCCGGCAGCAAAACTATGCGCTTCAATGGCATGACAAATGCCATCAATATATTGATTGGGATATTTCCAGAGAATCAGCTGCGCACGAGCTCGCTGAGCTGATAGCCGGGACGCCTGTGATCGCAAAGATTCAGACTTTCGCATCACAACACAATCATGTAACCAGGCGGCAGGAATAATCACATCCAAACAGGCATTAGCCTGACTGGCTAATTGCTTTGCGGTGGCAACCACGCGCTGCAGATGCAAAATATCATGCGCAGGATCCCCCGCCACCTGAGATAATACGAAATTCTTAAACAACTCTTCCCAGTGCTTTAGCATCCTAGCCACTCATTTATTAACAAACATTGATGTAAGTATAGAGCGATCCAGCATCAAGGACGAGTCTGGTTTCTAAAATTGCTGGAGGGGAAGTTGAGCCACCACCAAAGCCTCTTTGCGAGATTTAGGCCATTGTTTTACCTGATATTCCCAACGTAAGGCTTCGGATCGAGAACCGATCTGACAACTATAAACTAAAGTGAGCGGAGTTTTACCTTTTAAAAATTTGGCGGCCTTGCGACCGCCCTGCTGATGCTCGTTAAACCGTCGTTGTACATCAGTGGTAATCCCCGTATACAACTGGCTCGAACGCGTCCTTATTAAATAAAGAGACCACGATAATGACCGTTCATCAGACTTCACTATGCTCTTCAATCCCCTCAATCAACCAATCCGAATTCAAGCTATCACGACGTAAATGCCAAATCTCATTGATAGCCGATTCCTGATCCGTTTCGTCCCGATATTTCCCGATAAACTGCACACTGATCTGCTGAGCATCCCCCTGACGGGAGGCCCGCACTAAACTCGCATCCACATACAGAACGTGGTTATTCAGTGGCGCATCACCATATCGGTGCCGCTCTTCCACCATTTGCTGGTACAACTCAGGAGCAAGGTATTCCCGAATCGTCGCCAGATCATTCTGGTTCCAAGCCGTCTGAATAATATTGTAATGACCTCGAGCCCCTTCCAAAAATTGGCTGACATCGAAACCGGCCGGCAAATCATACGGCACATCATCGTGAGCACTTTTCGGGATATCAGTTCCCGAAGAAGCCACAGGCTCAGAAACTTGTTGGCGTGACTGCCAAGCCGACTGCCCGTGACTGGTCGCTTCTTGATTCACAGCTTTCGCCTGCATCATCGACCGGAAAATCCGGAACAGTATAAACGCAATCACCGCCATGATTGCGATATCCATAAACTGCAGGCCACTAAATGCGCCACTACCCAGTAACCAGGCAAATAAACCGCCGGCTAATAATCCACCCAACAATCCCCCCATAATCCCAGGACGACGCACACTGTTAGCCGCCGCAGAACCTTGCGGAGTATTGGTTGTAGGACGCTGCGCAAGGGATTGTTGAGGGGCCGTTTTATAACTTTTTCCCCAAGACTTACCCCCGCCAAATTTACGGGCGCTCGCATCCAATGACAGCGTCATCACCGCGATCGCTACAATCAAAAGCGTTGTTACACGTTTAAGTGTCATAATCATTCCAATCTGACTCAATTAACCCTCTCAGTCTAGATGGGAATCAGCAAACTACAATTCGGACGTTTCTGAGATAAACATCGGTTATTCCGAAGCATTCATCCAAAAGCCTCGATGGAATAGGGTTATGAGCCATTCCATCGGTATTCACGTAGAGGGATCCGTTCCCCAATAAATTCTATGCCTTCCGTTTCAAGCAATGTTCGCTGGCGTTGATAAGGATCACTCCCTCTGGGAAACGAAAGCTCTCCTTTCGCATTTACGACACGAAACCAAGGCAATTTACTCTCCGAAGGAAGTTCTTTAAGTGCTCGCCCCACCGCTCTGGCCATCCGGGGAAAGCCGGCCATCTCGGCCACCTGACCATAAGTGGCTACCTGTCCCGAAGGGATATTCGCAATCACCAGATAAAAGCAGCGGCGATAATCGTCAGCCGGGACCATTACCATCCAAGCTCACGATGGATCATTCGATACAAGAAATAGCATCCAGCCCATGCTGCAATAGGATCCAACGTCTTATTGTTCACTGTTCTCTTCGATCCCTTCAATGACCCAATCCCGACCATTTTCCCGACGCAAATGCCAAATCTCATCAATCTGAGCTTCCCGAGCCTCATCGGTCCGATACTTTCCGGTAAAGTGAACACTTATTTGTTGCTGACCCGGCAATTGTGCAGCTCTGGCAAGACTCGCTTCAACATACAGGATTTGATCCGTTTGCGGTTGCGGCCCTAATGATTCACGTTCCGCTACAATTTGCTGATATAACTCTGGAGCCAAATAAGTCCGAATCATGGCAAAATCATTATGATTCCACGCTGTTTGCAGTGCATGATAATGCCGCTTGGCTTCTTCTAAAAAAGCATGTGTATCAAAGCCTGCCGGTAAATCAAAGGGAACATCGTCATATCCTGAAGGAGATCGGGATTCATCTTGCTCAAAAAAACCTCTTCGAGAAAAATTTTGTCCCCCGGATGAAGAGCGGCTCTTAAATAATCGCCAGGCGATCCAGCCTATCACGGCCACTAAAATTAAATTTCCGAATCCAAAACCGCCTCCCCCATAGCCATATCCCCCATGCCCAAACAAACTTCCAAGCAATCCACCGGCTAACAGTCCGCCAAACAGGCCATGACCGAACCCCAACCGACTTCCGGAAGTTGATGAATGCCCATATCCGGAAGAGTATGAAGGATGGACATTGGTATGATAACTACGGCCCCAAGAACGGCCTCCTCCAAATTTACGGGCATCCGCATGACCGGACAACGTTAAGAGCGCTAACACCACAAATAACAACCCAAACAAGCGCTTAGTATGCATAATCAACCTTTATTAAAATAGATCATTTATTACGTATTCATCCTATCGTCACTCACATCCATACCCCATCTAGCTCATTAACCAGATATCAACAGCCCAATCCCAAATGCTAGGCCATTGCACCTCACCTTCTTCTTCATTCCCATGTAACCAACACCCCACTCCGCCATCTGGATCAATATAATAATAACCATCCGCGTACTCACAAATAGGGAGTAAAAAACGAGGAAGTCCTTGATCCCAAGCCACAGCAGCCATTTCAGGAAGGTAGGTAATTTCATTGGGATCAGCGGCCGTTACCGGCGTTAAAGAACCGCAGATCACATCACTCACCGTTAATAAAAAGGCTCGCAGATCATCGGGCAATGGCATTAAGACCTGCTCTTCAATACGAATAATCTGGTCTTCATCAGGAAGTTCACCAGAATAAGCGGTCGGTAGCTGCGCAGCTCGAATCTGTTCAATATAATCGTCCATATCATTCTCATATGACTGATGTAAATTACCAAAGATAAAAGAGCAAACATCAAGAGCTCAGATATAAAAATCTGTCACTTGTTTAACTTACTCATATATTTCTATTCTTAACCATGTGTTTTTTCTTTCTGGCCGGGATGCTAACTATGTTTAAACACCGCTCAATCCGATTACAGATACTCATCAGTCTGATCATTTCAAGCTCGATGCTTATCATCGCCACCATATTGATCACTCAATCTTACCTTAGTCGTCGGGCCACTTCTATCCAACAAACTCAGGACCAGTCTCGACAGTTAGCTCAAAGAATCACCACCAAAATCGATCAGGATAATCAAATGCTCATGAATTCCATGCAGCTGCTCATTTCCGATCCGATTTTTTCAATCACCCAGCCTTCCCAACGCTACTCCAGACTCCCGGTACTCTCTACGCTACTAGCGCTGAATCCAATCACGAGTGCGGTCTATATTGGCTATCCCAATGGCGATTTTTTACTATTACGCCATCATCCTCAATCCGCTACACATACGGCTCCATACCAACTTCAAATCATTACGCGGGCCCCCGATGGCACAATTACTCACGCTAGTTGGCAGGATTATGATCCAAATAAATCCCCATCAAAAGCCATTTTACAACCCCACTATCGGTTTGACCCTCGCACGCGGAACTGGTTTCAGTTAGCCGAAAAAAGTCAGGGATTTATCATTACCCCTCCCTATCGCTTTTTTACGACTCAAGAAATAGGAATTAGTTTTGCTTTAAAGGCTCCTAGTGGCGCTATCTTAGGCACCGATGCCTCACTAGCCGATGTGTCCAGAATGCTTGCCCAACTACGTCCCAGTCCGGAAACAGAATTAGCACTAGTCAACCAAACACATCAATTGATTGGTAGTAGTGATATAACAGCCCTCCATTTACAACACACTCCAACAAATAGCCTCATCCAATTAGCCCAACTTAATCGACCCGAACTGGTACAAATTGCCGAAAATGATCAGACCAAGCAATTTAATATCTATCAAACCCAACAGCAAAACTGGTATGGACTGAAGATGACCAGTACCCCGCTCTATTTTCACCACTGGAATTTACTCATTGCCATTCCCGAATACCAAATCATGGCTTCAGCACTTGCGGGGTTAAAAACTCAATTGGTGACTTCCATATTTTTAACACTCATTCTAATCCTCATCGGTTGGCAATTCGGTCATCGTATCGCAGCGCCGCTGGAGCAGCTGAACCAAAAAATCATGCAAATGAGTGCCTTCGATTTTAATCACCATCTATCTAGTAAATCTTCTATCAAGGAATTCCAGCAACTAGCGTCACTAATCAACAAAATGGCCTCATCGATACTACATTTCCAATCGATTTCACAAATACTGGCCAGTGAAAACAAGCCTCAACAAATGTTAACGCGGGTCAGTTACCATTTAACCCAAATTACCCACGCCCAAGAAGGATTAGTCTATCGATATGAGGCTCAGCGAAATGTGCTATTACTAACGCAACAAACCCAACTTCCTGTCCCTAAAGAGATTCCTCTCAATGCTGTAGTTCCAGATGATATTCCCCGGTATCTATCCACATTTTTTACAGACATTCAGCAACAATTATTTATCACGCCACTGCTGGGTCGACAACAGCAACTATTAGGAGTCTTCGTACTACAGATGAAAGATACGAATTTAAACCGAGGACACATATTTAAAAAATTCGTAGCCATGACGTCAGGTTCAGCCGCTCTGGCCATTGAAACACAGCAACAGATCGAGAGCCAGGCACAATTAATCAATGCCATCATGCAACTGCTAGCCGATGCCATTGATACTAAATCACCTTATACTGGAGGCCACTGCCGACGAGTTCCAATTCTCTCTGAAATGATCCTCAATGCGATAGAAATGGATCACGCCGGGAAATATGCTGATTTCAAACTCTCTCAACCGGAACGGCAAGAGTTCATGATTGCAGCCTGGTTGCATGACTGTGGCAAAATTATCATGCCGGAGCACATCATCGACAAAGCTACTAAATTAGAAACCATTTATAATCGCATTCATGAAATCAGAGCCCGATTTGAAATTCTCTGGCGTGATGAAGAGATCAAGTACTGGCAGCAGCTCAGTAAAAACCCCGCCCGAAAAACACAACTCACAACACAACTAAAAAAAAGACATCAACAACTTCAACGACAATTTGCGCTGGTCGCACAACTCAACCTAAGTGCAGAAAAGAGCAATCCGGAGCAAATCAAGCAACTTCATCATATCGCCAAACAAACTTGGGAGCGTCATTTTGATCGCCGATTAGGGCTTTCACCTACCGAGCTCAAACGACTCTCTACTCCGGAGCCGACACTGCCCGCATCAGAATTTCTAATATCGGATCGGATCGAACACTTGATCCCTTGGCCTGCATCAGAACCACCCGTTAGAAAAAACGATCCTAAAAATCGGTGGGGGTTTGATATGGAACTTCCTCAATATAATTATAATTTGGGCGAGCTTTATAATTTATCCATCAGATATGGCACTTTAACTAGAGAGGATCGCTTTATCATCAATAATCATATTGTCCAAACCATCCGAATGCTTAGCTCCTTGCCATTACCACAAAGCATGCAGCGCATCCCTGATTTAGCAGGAAATCATCATGAGAAATTAAATGGAAGTGGCTACCCTAGAAAACTTAACGCATCTCAGCTGACCGTTCCTGAGCGGATTATAGCACTAGCCGATATCTTCGAAGCGCTGACCGCTTCAGATCGCCCTTATCATACCAACAAATCATTAAGTGAAGCGCTGTCTATTATGGCAAAAATGGTCCGCTCCAATGCGCTGGATCGAGACCTATTTCAGCATTTTGTTACTCAACACATCTATCTCGATTACGCCCATCAATTTCTAAAACCCCAACAAATTGATCCAGTGGATGAGGCCATGTTATTACAATTTTAAAATTTGCTCACAATGGGGTTTAACGATGTGGGGATTTTCCCAGCCTATCCCCGGATTGCGCGTTGCTGCATCCGGGCTACAGAGAGCTTCGTAAAATTCCAATGATGATGTAGCCCAATGAATACAGCCTCTTCCCCGGCTCCTGCGATACGCAATCCGGGATTATTGTCACGATAGCATGCCATACCCGCATCCGTAGCCCGGATGCAGCGGAGCGTAATCCGGGACAGACGGCATGGGATGATTTGGGATACTCGGGGATGGCGATAAATGACAGCCATAAAAAAAGCCCCGTCCAGATGGACAGGGCTCTTAATGGGTGCCTGGCAGTGACCTACTCTCACATGGGGAAACCCCACACTATCATCGGCGCAGTTGCGTTTCACGTCTGAGTTCGGCATGGGTTCAGGTGGTTCCACAACGCTATGGCTACCAGGCATAAACTGGTGCTCTAACTTCCCAGAAAAAACTAAATTCTCTTATCTCAATCCCACAAGCAACAAGCGCTCTTAATCTTTAAAGCACAACCCCACTTAGGCGTTGTATGGTTAAGCCTCTCGGGTCATTAGTACAGGTTAGCTCAATGCCTCACAGCACTTACACACCCTGCCTATCTACGTCCTCGTCTCGGACGGCCCTTCAGGAGACTCTAAGTCTCAGTGAGAATTTATCTTGAGGCCTGCTTCACGCTTAGATGCTTTCAGCGTTTATCAGTCCCGAACTTAGCTACCCGGCAATGCCACTGG